>JAJYZM010000067.1 GCA_021799935.1 bacterium
CCGGATTTATAAAATTAACAAGCGTTATACTTCCGACCTGGGCAGGATTGGTCTGTCCGGAAATAGCCGCCGAAACCGTTCCGTTTTGGGAAATAGTAACGGAAGTAGCGTTAGGCGGTATGGTAATAGGCGGAACAAGCTGATTGCCGTTAGCATCTACAAGCTGTCCCTGCGAATTAGTCTGAAAAGTCCCGTCTCTGGTATATGCGGTTTCTCCGTTGGGCATCTGTATCTGAAAAAAACCCTGCCCGGAAATTGCTATATCTAAAGGGTTCGATGTCTGCTGAAGGTCGCCCTGGGTAAATTCTTTTTCTATCGAAGATACCTTTGTACCGAGTCCTATTTGAATGCCCGTAGGAGACTGAATGTATTGAGAAGAATAAGCTCCCGGAGATTTTACAGTCTGATAGAACAGGTCCTCGAAATTGACCCTCGATTGCTTAAATCCAGTGGTGTTGGTGTTTGCAAGATTATTAGCTATGTTGTCTATTTCTACCTGCTGACCTTCCATGCCCGTTGCGGCAGTCCATAAAGCTCTCATATTTTAAATTTACCTCCGTATCGCTAAATCGCGGTTAAAATTGAATTTACTGGATTAACGCTTCGCTCTCGACCTTTGGTCTCGTGAAGTTTATCATAAACTTTCCCGCTTTCGCGGGAATGACAATACCCGAATTTAACTTTTTACCAGACGGGCGTCATTCCCGCCTACGCGGGAATGACAATACCCGAATTTAGCTTTTAACCTAACGGGCGTCATTCCCGCGAAAGCGGGAATCCATAACATAATTTGTTATATATTAAAACAACATTAAGACATTCTGCGGAACGAATTGAAATCCGTCCCCTATTCTATACAATTTGAATAAAAATTTTCTGATTCCTAACAGGCTAAACGGCCGCGCCTATAGTATTAATGGCGGTATTGTTAACCTGTGAGTAGGATTTTAAAACCTGTATCATATTATTGTAAGTTTCCGAAACGTTAATCATCTGAACCATCCCTTTTATCTCGTTGACGTTGGATTCCTCGACGTATCCCTGAAGCATATCGGGATTTTGATTCTGAACCGGCTCTCCCGAGGCTTTTGTCGCGGAAAAGAGAGTATCGCCGTATTTGGATAAATATTCCGGATTTTTAAAATTGACGGTCAATATCTGCCCTGAGTATAATTCGTTGTTTGTCTGAGGGTCGGTAAGATTTATTATGCCGGAATCGGTAATGGTTATATTCGAACCTCTTTCGTTTAAAAAAATAGGTTTTTTATTTGTACTCATAACCGGAAAACCCTCCTGATTTACGAGCTCCCCGGTCTGGTTTAAAGAAAACGCTCCGTTCCTGGTGTATTTAATTCCGTCCGGGGTCTGAACTACGAAATATCCGCCGCCCTGGATCGCGAGGTCAAGCCTGTTGCCCGTCTTTTTTAACGCACCCTGGGACATATCAGTATATGTATTAAGCGTTACCGGATATGCCTTGTCTACGAGAGGCTTATCTTCGCCTGAATTTAAAGCAGAAACCGCTTTCGGGGATAAAAATTCCGCAAAATCGGCGTTACTGCTTTTATATCCTACCGTATTTACGTTGGATATATTATTGGTAACGATAGACAATTTTCTTTCTTCAGCCAGTATTCCGCTTAGAGCTACATAAGAACCGCCGTTCATTAAACCGCCTTTTTATAATATTTTATTTAATAAATTATAATATGCAATAAATATGCCATTAAAATGTTCTATAAAAATTAACCGCCGAAAACCGTAAGATGTAGGCGGGAGCAAGAAAATAAATAAATCGGATACCTTTAAAGGGATACCTTAAAGGGGGAAAAAATTTCCGCAATTATTTAATTTGTGAAAAAAGTCTTAAACGATAAATACTGTTGATATTATAGGCTAAATTAATATACAATATCTATATGAACGTAAAACTCGCCATTATTATTACGAGCGATAAATATGCCGGCCATATTTACGGTTTAATCCAGGCGGCGGCGGAAAGGGGTTTCGCCGTATCGGTTTTTATTATTGATAAAGAATTTATTTCACTTATTAAAAAGTATAAGCATAACGTGGACAGGGTTTCCGTTTGCGAACATTCCTGCGGCGTTAACGGAGTAATATCGCGTACAGACGATTTTAACTATGCTTCGCAGTTCGAAAACGCAAAAATGGTAAGCGGGCTCGAAGAAAAAGACAGGATATTATTATTTTAGGATAAGCCGCCTCATATGTTCGATATTAAAAAGCTGAAAGAAAATCCCGATATTAACGTATATTCCAAAAAGCAGGAAATTAACTCCATACTTAAAGGGTTCGCCAACCAGAAAAAACCGGTTATTATTTATCCGGTTCCTTTCAACGATGAATATACGACGAATATCCTTAAAGTAAAAGACGAATCTATTGCTATAGACTCTATGGTTCCCAAATCCGGCAATTTAAAACTTATAGAATCTTCCTATATTAAAATAGCATTTAAATTCAGCAACAACGAGCATTTCTTTCTTTCAAAGTTATATAATTATGAAAAAGAAGGAGATTTTTTCGTCTTTGAAATTTATAAGCCTATAGAAATATTATCTCTAGAAAAAAGAAAGTTTTTCAGGATAGAACCTTCTTTAAACGAACCGGTAAAAATTTCTTTTTTTCTAAATAATAAATATTTCGATTCGGTACTGTTCGACCTGTCCGGCGAAGGTTTTTCTTTTCTGCTCGATTTCCCCGTAGAAAAACATACTGTTTTAGAGGGCGTAAAGATTAAATTTCCCGGCGGACTGTCGGAAATTACGGTAAGAATGGAAATCAGGTCTGTAGCCAGACTCGATAATCTTAAATATAAGGTAGGCGCTCAGGCTATTAATTTAAAACCCGCCGAACAGGATGTTTTGTTTAAATATATATTCAGAAGACAGCGTGAGATAGTAGCCGCTATGAAAGGGACGGTTTAACGGCTTTTTCGTTTAATTCGTACAAAAACGCAAAAATATTCGCTATAGCCTTATAAAGTTCGGGCGGAATTTCCTGGTAAATATCCAACCCGTCGAGTATATCGGCAAGCGCGTTATTTTTAGTTATAGGTATATTTTCTTTTTTTGCGATTTCGATAATTTTTTCGGCAAGCTCTCCCCTGCCTTTGGCCGTAACGACCGGAGCGTTATTTTTTTTCGGGTCGTACCGCAGGGCTGTCGCCTTGGCTAATTTAAACTTAGACTCTTTCATTTATTATTTTCCCTCCGGAAAATGTTTCCGCGCCGGGGACGAAAGTTCCGGTATTTTCCTTAAAAGATATATCCTTAAGGGTTATCCCGTCTTTCGACAGCATTTCTTTAAAGGATAATAGATTTTTATTTATAAGCTCTCTTGCCGCCGCCGGACATTCCTGAAATTTAACGCTAAGGAATTTATCGGAATAATATGAAAACAGCTTAATGCGGCCCAACCGGTTAAATTCCGTTTCAAGCATTAACATATATTTTTTCGGAGCGGCGCTTAACGATTTTTTTTTATCGGGGGCGTCTTTTATAAAACGGCCGCGGTCGGAGGTTAAAATAACCGAACCCGAACCGAGCGCGGTGCCGAAATTAATATGGACAAACAAAAAATTGCCTTTTGCCTCGGCCGTTACGTTTTGTATGGAAGCGCTTAAACCGGACGCCGAAAGAGATTTAAAAGCGGCTCCAATATCGCCCTCCAAAACGCCCGTAAATGCTTTGCTATATAAATCCAGAGCTTTTTGAATATTAATATTATCCGCCGCATCGGCTACGACTTTAAATATTATTTCAACGCCGGCGCCGGCGCTTTCGTTTACGGCGCCGCTTTTAACGGCGCTTTCGAGCCTTAGTTTAACCGGAATGCCGAAGCTCTCGTCAAACGCTTTTCCTAAGGTAAATTCGTCGTAAAGGCTTTCGGGGATAACCGCCGTCAAAAGTTTACCGTTAATATTCAATATTCCGATCGGAGAGCCCGCTTCGCCCGAGGAAACGCTTATTAAATCGGCCTCGATTATACTTCCCTGTTTTAATATTCCTAAAAGGGAGGATGTTATTTTTTCTTTTATAATTCCGGTTATTATATTATCGTTCCTGCTTAAACGGCCCGGTCCGCCAGTCTGCCCAGCTATATAATTCATACGACTAAATCTACATGGGGGTTATTTCCGCCTGCTCCTTCCTCAGCCTCTTTTCTCTCTTCTTCTTTCTCCTTTTCTTCTTCTTTGCGGTTTTTGTTTTTATCGTTAACGGGCTCGAGTACTTCGCTTAATTCGACCACCGTATTTAAAGCGGCTTCATCGGTATTTGCCATTTCTTTCTGAATTATATTGTTTGAATTTATTGCTAAAACATGGGAGGATGCGGCTATCTTTTCTACGGAAGGCAGATTTGTAATAATTTGTTGAAGCTCTACTGTATCTATCATAACGATAGCGTTAAGACGTTAAATATTTAAAAATGCTTTCTATGTCTACAACCGAATAAAACTTTCCTTCAGCGTCTTCAAATACGTCAGATGTTATGTTGTTCGTGTTTTTAAATTTAAACGACGAAGAAGCGATAAGATTTTTATTTTTAACTCCGGTTATATTTTTTATTTCGCTTACAGACAATCCGAAAAATTTATTTTCGTAAATACAGATTATTGTATATTTTAACAAAGCTTTAATATCCATAACTCCGTTTACTACCGCGGAAAAATCGTATATTGGGACGATTCTGTTTCTGTACGATATCACCCCTAGATGCCCGGTTTTTCTGGAAAAAATATTAACCGGAGTCTTGTATTTTATTATTTCGTTTATATTTAAAGCCGGCATGGCATAAAAAGAATTTTTAGATACGAATGTAAAATATGAAACTTCCTTTTCCAAATCTATTTTAGGCTTGAACGAAGAATCGGGCGAAACTTCCGGAACGGCTTTGCTGACAGAAGACGCGATATGTATATCGAAAACTTTGTCTGGGGTTCGGGCAGGAAAAGCGGAAGAAGGGGAAACTGCGTTTAATCCGGTTTCCGGGGTCAGCAATTTATCGACCGGATAAGACAGTATCTGTGCCTGCCGTCCCGTTTCCGCCGTATTTTTTTTGTCAAGCAAATCATCTATCCACGGCGTTACTATATCCGAACCGACCGCCTTAAAGCCTTTTAAATCGTATAAATTGAAAGCGTTATTCATCTTTTGCCCTCCTCCTTCTGTTTGCCCCCGCCGTTATTATTAAAATTAAAATCGTCTATTATTTCCCTTGCGACGCTAATATAATCAAGCGCCCCTCTCGAATGAACGTCTATGTATGTCAGCGGCTTTCTGAGCATGCTTGCGTCTCTGAATCTGGTATCTATATTAATTATACTATTAAAATGCATATCTTTATACTTATTTTTAAAATAATCCAGCGATTTAAGCGAAGAGTTGGTCCTCCTGTCGAACATCGTAATTAAAAGCCTGTACGTGCATCTAGAATCCAGCGCTTTTTCTATTTTATCTATAGTGGAAAGCAGAAGTTCGACCCCCCTTACCGATAAAAAATCCGACATTACCGGAATTATTATTTCGTCGCTTGCCGCAACGGCGCTTATAAGAAGAACGCTTAGCGCGGGCGAAGAATCTATTATAATATAGTCGTAATTATCGTAAAAAAACTTTAATTTCTCTTTGAGTTTTAATCCGCCGCCTTTTGAATTGGACAGTTCGGCTTCTATTCTGGCAAGATTGATGTTAGAGGGTATAAGGTCTATACAGCCGCCGTTTTTAAGCCTGTATTTATTAATTACGGCTTCATCGGGATTTAACGAATCGGATACTATTAAATTAGCTACGGAATATTCCAATTTTTCCGGTTCGACGGCGAGATGATTAGTAAGGCTTGCCTGAGGGTCGAGATCGACTAGTAGAACCCTGTAGCCGAAAATAGACAGGGAACTTCCCAGTGTAATAGCGGTTGTTGTTTTTCCTACGCCGCCTTTCTGGTTTGCCGTCGCAAAAATATACGGAGTTTTCATAATGGCTATAAAAGCTCATAAATCATTTTATCATACCTTCTATAAGTTTATGCTCGCCCGTGGT
>JAJYZM010000068.1 GCA_021799935.1 bacterium
TGAAAGAAAATCCCGATATTAACGTATATTCCAAAAAGCAGGAAATTAACGCCATACTTAAAGGGTTCGCCAACCAGAAAAAACCGGTTATTCTTTATCCGGTTCCTTTCAACGACGAATATACGACTAATATACTTAAAGTCAAAGACGAATCTATCGCTATAGATTCTATGGTTCCCAAATCGGGGAATTTAAAACTTATCGAATCTTCCTATATTAAAGCCGCATTTAAATTCGGCAGTAATGAGCATTTCTTTCTTTCAAAATTATATAATTACGAAAAAGAAGGAGATTATTTCGTCTTCGAAATTTATAAGCCTATAGAAATATTATCTCTCGAAAAAAGAAAGTTTTTCAGGATAGAACCTTCTTTAAACGAACCGGTAAAAATTTCTTTCTTTCTGAATAATAAATATTTCGATTCGGTACTGTTCGACCTGTCCGGCGATGGACTTTCTTTTCTGCTCGATTTCCCCTTAGAAAAACATACCGTTTTAGAGGGCGTAAAAATTCAATTTCCAGGCGGACTGAAGGAAATTACGGTAAGAATGGAAATAAGGTCTATAGCCAGACTCGACAATCTTAAATATAAAGTAGGCGCTCAGGCTATCAATTTAAAACCTGCCGAGCAGGATGTTTTGTTTAAGTATATATTAAGAAGACAGCGGGAAATAGTCGGCGCTATGAAAGGGACGGTTTAACGGCTTTTTCGTTTAACTCGTACAAAAACGCAAAAATATTCGCTATCGCCTTATAAAGTTCGGGCGGAATTTCCTGGTAAATATCCAACCCGTCGAGTATATCGGCAAGCGCGTTATTTTTAGTTATAGGTATATTTTCTTTTTTTGCGATTTCGATAATTTTTTCGGCAAGCTCTCCCCTGCCTTTTGATATAACGACCGGAGCGTTATTTTTTTTAGGGTCGTACCGCAGGGCAGTCGCCTTGGCTAATTTAAACTTAGACTCTTTCATCTATTATTTTCCCTCCGTAAAATGTTTCTCCGCCGGAGGCGAAAGTTCCAGCATCAGCCTTAAAAGATATATCTTTAAGAGTTATTCCGTCTTTCGACAGCATTTCTTTGAACGATTCAAGATTTTTATTTATAAGTTCTCTTGCCGCCGCAGGACATTCCTGAAATTTAACGCTAAGGAATTTAGCGGAATAATATGAAAACAACTTAATTCGGCCTAACAGGTTAAATTCCGTTTCAAGCATTAACATATATTTTTTCGGAGCGGCGCTTAACGATTTTTTTTTATCGGGTGCGTCCTTTATATAGCGGGCACGTTCAGAGGTTAAAATAACCGAACCCGAACCGAACCCTGTGCCGAAATTAATATGAACAAACAAAAAATTGCCTTTTACCTCGGCCGTTACGTTTTGTATGGAAGCGCTTAAACCTGATGCCGAAAAAGATTTAAAAGCGGCCCCAATATCGCCCTCCAAACCGCCTGTAAATGCTTTGCTATATAAATCCAGGACTTTTTGAATATTAAGATCATCAGCCGCATCGGCTACCACTTTAAATACTATTTCGACGCCCGCGCCCGCGTTTTCGTTTAACGGAATGTTTTTAACTGAGCTTTCAAGCCTTAGTTTAACCGGAATGCCGAAACTCTCGTCGAACGCTTTTCCTAAAGTAAATTCGTCGTAAAGGCTTTCGGGGATAACCGCCGTCAAAAGTTTGCCGTTAATATTCAATATGCCGCTCGGAGAACCCGCTTCGCCGGACGAAACGCTTATTAAATCGGCATCTACTATACTTCCCGGTTTTAATATTTCTAAAAGGGAAGATGTTATTTTTTCCTTGATGATTCCTGATATTATATTATCTTTCCCGCTTAGACGGACGGGCCCGTCCGTCTGCCCCGCTATATAATTCATACGACTAAATCTACATGAGGGTTATTGCCGCCTGCTCCTTCTTCAGCCTCTTTTCCCTCTTCTTCTTTCTTCTTTTCTTCTTCCTTGCGATTCTTGTTTTTATCGTTAACCGGTTCGAGCACTTCGCTTAATTCGACCACGGTATTTAAAGCGGCTTCATCGGTATTTTCCATTTCTTTCTGAATTATATTGTTTGAATTTACGGCTAAAACATGGGAGGACGCGGCTATTTTTTCAACGGAAGGCAGATTTGTAATAATTTGCTGAAGCTCTACTGTATCTATCATAACGATAACGTTAAGACTTTAAATATTTAAAAATACTTTCTATATCTATAACTGAATAAAACTTTCCTTCCGCATCTTCGAATACGTCCGAGGTTATATTATTCGTGTTTTTAAATTTGAACGATGAAGACGTGATAAGATTTTTATTTTTAACCCCGGTTATATTTTTTATTTCGCTTACCGACAATCCGAAAAATTTATTTTCGTAAACACAAATTACGGTATATTTTAACAAAGCCTTAATATCCATGGCTCCGTTTACTACCGTCGAAAAATCGTATATCGGGACGATTCTGTTTCTGTACGATATCACTCCGAGATGTCCGGCTTTTTTGGAAAAAATATTAACCGGAGTCTTGTATTTTATTATTTCGTTTATATTTAAAGCCGGAAGAGCATAAAGAGAATTCCTGGATACGAATGTAAAATATAAAACTTCCTTTTCCGAATCTATTTCGGGCTTGGACGAAGAATCGGGCGAAACTCCCGGAACGGCTTTGCTGGCCGAAGACGCGATATGTATATCGAAAACTTTGTAGGGGGTTCGGGCGGGAAAAGCGGATGCGGCTAAAACCGCATTTAATGAGGTTTCCGGCGTCAGCAATTTATCGACCGGGTAAGACAGTATCTGCGCCTGCCGTCCGGTTTCAGCCGTATTTTTTTTGTCCAGCAAATCGTCGATCCACGGCGTTACGATATCCGAACCGACCGCCTTATAGCCTTTTAAATCGTATAAATTAAAAGCGTTATTCATTTTTTGCATCTTCTTTCCGTTTGCCCCCGCCGTTATTATTAAAATTAAAATCGTCTATTATTTCCTTTGCGACGTTAATATAGTCCAGCGCACCCCTGGAATGAACGTCTATATATGTGAGCGGCTTCCTGAGCATGCTTGCGTCCCTGAATCTGGTATCTATATTAATTATACTATTAAAATGCGTATCTTTATACTTATTTCTAAAATAATCCAGCGATTTAAGCGAAGAGTTTGTCCTCCTGTCGAACATAGTAATTAAAAGCCTGTACGTACATCTCGAATCCAGCGCTTTTTCTATTTTATCTATTGTGGAAAGCAGAAGTTCTACTCCCCTTACCGATAAAAAATCAGACATTACCGGAATTATTATTTCGTCGCTTGCCGCAACGGCGCTTATAAGAAGAACGCTTAAAGCGGGCGAAGAATCTATTATAATATAGTCGTAATTATCGTAAAAAAACTTTAATTTCTCTTTGAGTTTTAATCCGCCGCCTTTGGAATTGGAGAGTTCGGCTTCTATTCTGGCAAGGTTGATATTCGAAGGGATAAGGTCTATACAGCCGCCGTTTTTAAGCCTGTATTTATTGATTACGGCTTCAGCAGGACTTAACGAATCGGATATTATTAAATTAGCTACCGAATATTCCAATTTTTCCGGTTCAACGGCAAGATGGTTAGTAAGGCTCGCCTGCGGGTCGAGATCGACGAGCAGAACCCTGTATCCGAAAATAGACAGGGAACTTCCCAGAGTAATAGCGGTCGTTGTTTTTCCTACGCCGCCTTTCTGGTTTGCCGTCGCAAAAACATACGGAGTTTTCATAATGGCTATAAAAGCACATAAATCACTTTATCAGACCTTCTATAAGTTTATGCTCGCCGGTGGTAAATATCTTTTCTATATCCAAGAGTATTATAAGCCTTTCGTCCAATTTGCCGATCCCTTTTATGTAGTCGGAATCTAAGCCGGCTATTAACGGGGGCGGAGGCTGAATGGTCGAAGAATTAATCCTCAACACTTCGGAGACGCTGTCCACTATAAGGCCGATAGTCTTACTCATAATATTTACTACTATAATTCTTGTTTCTTTAGTCGATTCTTTTATGTTCAGATGAAATTTCTTTCTTATATCTACTATAGGAATAACCCTGCCTCTTAAGTTAATGACTCCTTCGACGAAATCGGGAGCTTTCGGAACTTTCGTTATTTCGACTACCCTGTTTATCTCCTGCACCTTTAAAATATCTAAGGCGAACTCCTCGTTGCCGAGTTTAAAGGTTACGAGCTGGACTATTTCGTCGATTTTGGAAC
Source organism: bacterium (assembly GCA_021799935.1). The sequence goes on from JAJYZM010000068.1 coordinate 4,239, forward strand.
CTGCTTCGGCGCCCGCCGCTCCGCTTTTTCTATTTTCGGTTTCTTTATTAACTTCCATAGGTTTTCCTCCAGAGGTTATATTTTTATAAAAAATTAAAGTAAATCAGCATACGATTTCCCTTATTATCTCGTCGCCGATTTTATATATAGGCAGAACCATGTCCGCCGCGCCGGCATCTACCACCGCCTTGGGCATACCGTAAACGACGCATGTAGCTTCGTCCTGAGCGATCGTTTTTCCTCCCGTTTCCTTGATTTTTTTCATTCCCATAAGGCCGTCCGAACCCATGCCGGTCAATATGACTCCAAGAGCTTTCCCCGGATATCCTTTTGCGACCGATTCCATCATAACCGAAACGGACGGCCTGTTTATGAGGTCTTCGGGTTCCGTCGAAAGAGAAATTACGAAACCTTCCTTTGTTTCCTTTACGATGCTGAGATGCTTGTCCCCAGGCGATAAATAAGCCGTCCCCGGTTTAATTATTTCTCCCCCCGCGGCTTCTATGACCTTAATGTGAGATATAGAGGACAATCTTTCGGCAAAAGAGCCCGTAAACGCCTTAGGCATATGCTGAACTAATATGATAGGAACAGGGAAATTCTGCGGAAGTTTAGGTATAACGTCCTGAAGAGCCTTCGGTCCGCCCGTGGAAGAACCTATAGCGACTATATCTATTTTATTATTTTTAACTGCCGTTTCGCTTTCTTTAAACGGCATTGTTTTAAAAACTCCCGTCGTTTGCTCGTTTGAACGCGGTTTGAAAAAATATTTTTTTGCGGTAATAGCCCTGATTTTTGAAATCAAATCGTCTTTTATTTTCAAGATGTTAAGAGATACGTTGGAAAGATTTTTAGGAATATAGTCCGCCGCTCCTAAATCGAGAGCGTCTAAGGTTTCTTTGGCTCCCTCCTCGGTAAGGGAACTCAGCATTATCACCGGAAGAGGAAATTTTTCCATAATGATTTTAAGGGCGGTAAGCCCGTTCATAACCGGCATCTCGATGTCCATCGTCGCTATATCGGGCTTCAGGTCTTGAATCTGGCGGATAGCATCCTGTCCGTCTTTCGCCGTCCCGACTACTTTAATATCGTTTTCTCCTTCTACGAGAGAACTTATCGCTCTCCTCATAAAAGGCGAATCATCTACAATTAAAAGCCTGATAGGTTCTGACATAAAATTTTAATCTCCTTTTTCGTTATAACGCTATATATAGTAATATTATATATTATTCCAAATTCCGATTTAGAAACTATTTAAAAAATTTCAATGTTAAGCAGACTTTAAAAGTATTTATAATAATCATCCGACTTTAACCGCGTCTATCATGGAAGCTACGTCTATTATTAAAACCACTTTTCCGTCGCCGGTTATCGTAGCGCCGGAGATGCCTTTATATCCAAGCCGGTAATCTCCGAGAGATTTAATAACCACCTCTTCCTGTCCGAAAAGATTATCTACGACTATTCCTACCTTTTTTTCCGCAAGGGCGACGACTACGACGTAAATCTCTCTATCTGCCGAGCGGGCGGCTTCTTTGTTTCCGCTTCCGGCGACGCCGAATTCGTCTCCGAGCCTTAGAAGAGACAGGACCGATTTCCTTAAATTTATCACTTCGTGCTTGTCTATGGTCTGAATGGTAGATTCTTTTATTCTGAGCGTTTCTACGACGGAATTAAGAGGTATGGCGAAAACTTCGTCGGCTATTCCTACGATAAGAGTCTGGATTATCGCGACGGTCAGGGGAAGCTTTAATATAATGCCCGAACCCTG
>JAJYZM010000069.1 GCA_021799935.1 bacterium
GATATAATTTCTTTAGATATCAAAAGATATGCGGGAATAGGATATAAATACCCCTTCATCGCCGCCGCCATGTCGTTTTTTTTATTATCGTTTGCCGGAATACCCTTAACCTCTGGATTTATGGGGAAATTCTACGTATTTTCTTCCGCGGTTAAATCCGGTTATAACTGGTTAGTCTTAATTGCTCTTTTAAACAGCGCTTTTGCGGCGTTTTATTATATTAAGATAATCGTCAAAATGTATATGCCCGATAAAGAGCCTGCAAGCCCGTCTTTGAATTCTTCAGACGATAATTTAGGAATTATTAGCGGCGCAATCGATGACGGATTAATGCTCACGATTATAATTTGTTTAATTTTAACCCTGCTTATGGGAGTACTTCCTCAAATATTTATAAATTTTGCGAATAATTCCGCCGATTTATTATGGAGAATATAACTTATTATGCCCCCGCAAAGATTAATTTTTCCCTAAGGATAGGCAGAAAAGAGCCGGCCGGTCTCCATAAAATTCATTCCCTTATTAGAAGAATCGGTATAACCGATAAAATTACTTTTAAGATTGCGGAATACGGTTATAAAATCAAAGTCTTTCCGGGTCCCGTTCTGAAAAACAAAGGAGCGGAAGCCGATTTGCAATTCATTTCAAATGAAAATAATATAGCAGTAAGGGCGGCGAAAAGTTTTTTTAATAAATTAAATATTGATAATAAAGGCATAGACTTATTAATAGAAAAAAATATACCGTTTAACGCCGGATTGGGAGGCGGTTCAAGCGACGGAGCAGGGTTGCTCTTGAAGCTGAACGAAGTCTATAATAATATATTAGAAAAAGCAGAATTACGGAAACTGGCATTGGAAACTGGTTCCGACGTACCTTTCTTTTTATCGGAAAGCGATGCGTTAGTATCCGGATTCGGCGAAAATATCGAAGAAATTGAAAACGGCGCGCTGTCTAGATATTATATCGTTTTAATCATACCAGATTTCGGGATAAGCACAAAAGAAGCGTATGCCGACTACGATGATTTTTTATTGACAAATAATATAAATTATTATAATATTCAATACTTAGGCTTTAAAGATTTGGAGTTGAAAAACGATTTCGAGAGCGTGATATTTAAAAAATATCCGGTTCTAGAAGAAATTAAAGAATCGTTAATTTCAAACGGGGCAGAGTTGTCTCTTTTATCGGGAAGCGGTTCCGCCGTGTTCGGAGCTTTTAAAACGTTAAACGGCGCAAACTTATATATAGACAATTTAAAATCGTTTAATTTTTATCGCAGGGTGCGCTTGAGTTATTTGACAGAAACTTTATAAACTTATTACTCAACTTATTTTTTTGGAGGGATTTTGCTATGCAAGTTACCGAAGTTAACGTTTTTCCTGTGAATGAAGAGAAGTTAAAAGCTTATGTTACTATTACGTTCGATAACTGTTTTGTAGTCAGGGACCTTAAGATAATTAACGGAAAAGACGGGCTGTTTGTTGCAATGCCGAGCAAAAAAAGGAAAGACGGCACGTTTAAAGATACTGCGCATCCATTAAACAACGAAACCAGGGATATGATAGAATCGGCCGTCCTTGCCGCATATGAAGCCGCTCTGAATAGCCAGGAATAAACGCAAAACCTCTTGTCTTTTAATTTACATATATGAATTGGGGCGTCGACAAGCGGCAAGTCACAGGATTTTGATTCCTGCATTCGGAGGTTCGAATCCTCCCGCCCCAGCCAAGCAGTATGTAAGACGAAAGCAGTAAAATAGGATAATAAATATGTTTGGAATGGGATCACGACCGAAGGGAGTCATCCTCCCGCCCCAGCCAAGCAGTATGTAAGACGAAAGCAGTAAAATAGGATAATGACGCGGCTTAATTTTATAAAAAATTGCGGGAGAATATGACTAATAAATTAAAATTATTTACCGGTAATTCTAATAAAGAACTGGCCGAAAAAATGGCGGATTATCTCGGCATAACTTTAGGAGACGCAGAGGTTTACAATTTCAGCGACGGGGAAACTTTCATCAATATAAACGAAAACGTCAGAGGCTGCGATATTTTTCTTATGCAGTCCACGTCGAATCCCGTAGATAAAAATCTAATGGAACTTCTGATAATGATAGATGCAATGAAAAGGGCATCGGCAAACAGAATAACCGCCGTCGTGCCGTATTACGGCTACGCCAGGCAGGATAGAAAAACGGCATCAAGAGTGCCTATAACCGCAAAATTAGTAGCGGACATTATTACTACAGCCGGTGCGGACAGACTGTTGTCTATGGATTTGCACGCCGGTCAGATACAGGGATTTTTTAATATTCCGGTTGACCATCTATATGCGGCGCCGGTACTGCTTGAATATATTAAAGAAAAAAAATATGAACCTACGGATATAGTCGTAGTTTCTCCCGATGCCGGAGCGGTTGAAAGGTCGAGGTCTTTCGCAAAGCATTTAGGGGCAAATCTTGCCATTATAGATAAAAGAAGAATTAAAGCAAATGTCGCGGAAATAATGAACGTTATCGGCGACGTTAAAAATAAAATCGCTATTATGTTAGACGACATGATAGATACCGCCGGCACTATTACACAGGGAGCCGCGGCGCTTTCCGATAACGGCGCAAGCGATGTAATAGCAATGGCTACGCATGGAGTTTTGTCGGGCGAAGCAATGGACAAGATAGATAATTCTCCCATAAAGGAGCTTATAATAACCGATACTATAAACCAGAAAAACAGGCAGGGACTGTCAAGCAAGATTAAAATATTAAGCGTCGCAAATATTCTCGGAGAAGCGGTCAAAAGAATTCATGACGAAGATTCGGTCAGTTCGCTTTTTATTTAATAATTGGTATAATAAAATAAAAAAAATAAAAAAGGAGATTTTCATTGGAAATAATTAATTTAAACGTTGAAGCAAGAAAAAAAGAAAACAATCTTAAATCCTTGAGAAAAGAAGGCATTATACCGGGGGTACTATACGGAAAAAAAATAGGTTCGCTTATCATTCTGTTGAACTATAAAGAATTTCTTAAGGCATTCGCAAAGCATTCGGTATCTTCTTTTATCAACTTAGTAAGCAAGGAAGACGGCGTAAACGGTAAAACCGTAGTTATAAAAGAAATCCAGAAGGACCCCGTTACCGATAATATTATTCATATCGATTTGCATGAAATATCGATGGATGAAAAAATAGAGATAGAAGCATCCGTCCATTTTGTCGGCAAGCCTGAAGGAGTTAAACTCGGCGGAATTCTCGAGCCGCTTATGAGGCATATTGCCATAAAGGGCTATCCTAAAGATATAATAGATACTATAAATATCGATGTTTCCTCGCTTAAAATCGGCGATATTATACACGTAAGAGATTTAAAATTAGGCGAAAACATAGAAATAATGGCTGAAGAGGATGCGGCTATAGTAACCATTGCCGAACCTGCAGTCGAAGAAGTTTCCGCCGAAAGCGAAACTGCCGCCGAAAGCGAAACTGCCGCCGCAGCGCCTACCGCCGCCGCAGCCCAGCCTTCTCAGAAGGGTTAAAATTTCTATTTTATTAAGATGCCTGAGAATATATTTATTTTTGGACTTGGAAATCCGGGGTCGGAATACCGGTTTTCTAAGCACAATTTCGGCTTTACGGCATTAGACTATTTTTTCGAAGAAAACGATTTCCCGTTGTTTATTAATAAAAAAAATTATTCGATTTCCCGTAAAATCATATACGGCAAAAATATATTCTTGTTCAAACCGCTTACTTTTATGAATTTGAGCGGAAAAGCCGTAAAAGAAGCTTTAAATAAAAACGGTGTTTTTAAGATCGGAGAAAACGAAGCCGATTCGGGCATTGTTTTAATTCATGACGACCTCGACCTTAATTTTGGAAATTATAAAATTAAGTTAGGCGGCAGCGGCGGTTCCCATAACGGCGTTAATTCCGTTATAAATTCGCTTCAGAGCAAAAATTTTATACGCATAAAATTAGGCATTAATTCCCCTGAAAGAGTTAAATTTAATTCAGGCGCAGATTATGTCCTGTCTAATTTTTCAAAAGACGAAATTAAAAGATTGCCCGATATATTAAAAATAATAAATGAAATTTTATTGTCCATTATAAAGGACGGTCTTGCGAAAACTATGAATAATTATAATTGCGGACCGCTAAAGAAAGGCGGAGCGTAAAAAAATGGGACTTAAATGCGGCATAGTCGGCCTTCCTAACGTCGGTAAATCTACCATATTTAACGCTATTACGTCCGGCGGAGCCGAAGCAAGCAATTATCCGTTCTGCACTATAGAGCCCAATGTGGGCATAAAGCCGGTTAAAGATAAAAGATTAGAAAAATTGCGCGATATATTCAATCCGGAAAAATATACCCCTACATATGTGGAATTCGTCGATATTGCCGGATTAGTCAAGGGAGCGTCGGCAGGCGAAGGGCTGGGCAATAAATTTCTTTCCCACATAAGGAACGTCGATTTAATCATACACGTTATAAGAATATTTAAAGATAACTCGGTCGTGCACGTAGAAGGCGGAATAAATCCTGCAAGGGATTTAGATATTATTAATACCGAGCTTGCGTTAAGCGATATAGAAATTCTTTCCAAACATCTACAGAAGCTCGAAAAAATAGCCAGAAGCGGCGATAAAGCGGCTGCATCTAATTTAGATTTTTTAAGAAAAGTTAACGTCCAGCTTTCCGAAACAGGCGCTATTAACGGGAAGGAATTTACCGAAGCGGAAAAAAACATCCTGAAATCTTTAGGCATAATATCCGCAAAACCGGCGGTGTATGTTCTTAACGTCGATGAGGATATGCTGGCGGAAAATTTTTCCAATCGAGATATCGAAGAAATTATGAGTATAGCCTCGCCTAAAAATATACCGGTTATAAGATTGTGCGCAAAATTAGAAGAAGAACTTTCCTCTTTAGGAGATGAAGACAGAGATGCTTTTCTTAAGGACTACGGACTGGATTCTTCCGCATTGGATACCGTTGCGTCTGTCAGTTTCGGACTTCTGGGTTTAATTTCGTTTTTTACCGCCGGCAAACAGGAGGTAAGGGCATGGGAGATAAAAAACGGCTGGAAGGCGCCTCAAGCCGCCGGAACTATTCATACGGATTTCGAAAAAGGTTTTATTAGAGCGGAAGTTATTTCTTACGATGATTTTATTAAAGCCGGTTCGGAAGCTAATGCCGCAAAAATGGGGCTTCTAAGGCTTGAAGGAAAAGACTACACGGTAAAAGACGGCGATATAATGCATTTTAGGTTTAACGTTTAACCTTATTATTTTTTATTGTCATTGCGAGCGATAGCGGACGGACGAAGTCCGGCGAAGCTCGCCAATCCCGCTTTGTCAAGAGTGTTATTCCTTTTTTATGACTTATGCAGGTTCTTCATGAAGGAGGATACCGTATTTATAATTCCCACCCTCATCATCATTACCGCATAAGCGGCAAGCAGAAGCGCCGCAAGTTTGCCCGCGGCGTTTGAACCCGTTTTCCCGAGATATTTTAAAATCAGCTTTGTTTTTTTTAAAACAATATAAACGATTAAAAGATTAATAATAAATGCGGCCGTGACGACTAAATATCCGTATATGCCGGTAATTATTAAAAGCGTAGTTAAAACTCCCGGACCGACTATCAAAGGTACGCCTATCGGAACTACTCCTAAATCCGCCTTATCCGCAGATGCATAAAGTTTAGTTTTTTCGGAGAGCAGATTGTTTATAGATATTATAAGCAAAAGTATGCCGCCCGCCATTTCGAAATCGTATATAGAAATACCCATAACGTCGAAAAGGGATTTGCCGAGCAGAAGAAAGCCGACTCCGACGCTGAATGCGGTAATCAAAGAGTTTCTTCTAATCTGTTTTTCTTCTTCTATGTCGGTATCCTTTCCGAAGTC
>JAJYZM010000070.1 GCA_021799935.1 bacterium
TGGAAATAAGTATTTTTCATAAACAAAAACTCCCGGCCGCGTCAAACGCAGTCGGGAGTATGAAAATAAATAAATCAGACTTTATTTTTTTTATTTACGCCTTTATTTCATGTTTATAATTAGGCGGCTAACGAATTTTTGCCGGTTATTTTATCATAAATTGTTTCCGGCGCTATATCCGCCCCGTTCGGCCATGCAATCGTTCCGCCGCTTATAAAAGCTTTTTTAAATAACTCGATATCAGACAATGAATTAAAAATATGACCTTTTTTAAGATATTCTTCAAAATCGAAGTCGCCTGAAGTACCGTCGTCAAAAGTTATCCGATAAACATAGCCCGATTTATAATTTATATCTTTAACCTCTATAATTTTTTCCATATTGTATCCTTATATTATTCTAATGGTTTTATTCTTTTTAATTCTTCGCCGTTTATAGCCAAATTCCAATTATCTAATAATTCGTTTCTGTTGAAATCTATCCATTCCCTTGCCAATCTTAACGCCGTTCTTGATTCAATATCTCCCGCAAGTATGTTTCCTTTAAAATCAAGCTTAATCTTTTTATCTCTATATTCTATATGGACATGAGGAGGATTATGGTCAAAATAAAACATTCTTACGGCGATTCCAAAAAAACTGCTAATCTCAGGCATAATCCTCTTTAACTTTAATGCTCTATTAATTATATTATTTAATTAAAATAATTTAACGGAATTATGCACTTGACAAAGCAATGCTCGGTATTTGTCATAATAACCGCGAGATTGCTTCGCTTCGCTCGCAATGACAATATGCAGTCATTGCGAGCGAAGCGAAGCAATCTCGCTTTGTCAAGTGCATAATTCCGTAATTTAATTGTAGGAGAATAAATAAATCTGACACCTTTATTTCCCGAATTTTTAAGGTTTCAAGAGTCGTTGCCGCCGCAACCATTCTTAAACGGTTATGTTTATATTCCCGTTAACGTATTGATGCACTAAAAAGGTAACCAAAGTTTGATAAGATAACCCCATAGATAAGCTTTTACTTTTAAGTTTTAACAGGTCATTTTCGGCAAGCCTTATATTTATATTCTTTTTCTTTTTTGCAAATGACTGCGCTAATTTTTTGTATTTTTCTTTTTCTTTTTCCATATCTGCTGCATCGACCCAATCGCCGTTTTCTACCTCTTTTAATAATTGCAGCTCTTCATTATCTAATTTATTTATTTTTTTCATATATCTTACCTCGCTAATCTTTTAAATATAATTTAGTCATTTTTCTACTCGGTATAATAGTTTTCAATATTATTTTTTTTTCATTTTCTTCAAAAGGAACCATATAAACATAATTATTTAATTCTACAATATATATTTTTTGTTCTGGATATTTTAATTTATTGTGATGCTCTTTAACGGCAATCAGCTTATTTGTCTGTAGCGCTATTATAATATCTTCAAAGCAAACGCCGCTCTCATGTTTTAATACTGCATTTTTTTCTTCGTCCCATTCAAAATTCATATATACATTGTATTACTTTTGATATTTTTTTGTCAATAAATTTAATACATCCGAAATTGCCGATAGAAATCTCTAAAACGGGCCGATAAAAAATTACATGGAAATAAGTATTTTTCATAAACAAAAACTCCCGGCAGCGTCAAACGCAGTCGGGAGTATGAAAATAAATAAATCAGACTTTATTTTTAAATTGCAATTTTAGTTTCTTCGCCTGTAGCTTCATTAAGAAAAACCAGTTCTCCGTTTTGTTTCATTAATTCGTTTGCATTTAAAAGTTCTATGCCGTAAATTTTTCCGTCAGGAGAAAGGTCGATATTGACTTCATCGCTGATTTTTACGGTTTCAACTTTTTCGGTAGATTCAGCTAATTTAATATAAGAAATATTATATTTTGGGTCATATGTGACTTTCATTTAAACTCCTCCGTTAATTTAAAAATATTTTGCTATTACTGTAATTACTATAACATCATTATATTCATTTACGGTTATAACCTCGACCTGTTTTATATTGTAGCTTTTCCCGCGCCATAAACCGTTAAAAATAAAATTTCTTCTAAAACCGTTTCTACCAAATTTAACAGGAAAAGATTCTCCATTTTCTAAAGTTTCTATAACTTCTTTTTCGTTAATGCCTCTTTCCGCCATTCGTTCTTTTGCATGAGCGTGAATTTTTATCATAAATAGTTATGCTATATTATATGGCGCAAACAACTAAAATATGGAATTAAATTATCTTTGATGTAGATTATACCATATTATATTAATAGATTAAATATAATATTTAATATTAAATACTGCCAATTTGTTAAAAATCGGCATAAAAACATTAAATATCGTATCAAAAATAATTTTGAACAAATAAAAGAGAGGTAGTTTGCATAATAAAAAATTATGGGGCAAGATGAATATGAAAAAGGAAGAAATAAAAACTCCCGGCCGCGTCAAACGCAGTCGGGAGTAAGAAAATAAATAAATCTGACACCTTTATTTTTTCTTAACGTTTAAAAAACAGGTCTAAAACGGCGACCAATATACCAATCTGTCCCGCCCAGAATATAAACATCCATTTAATAATATCGGCTTTATTTTCCGACATATTTTTGTCGAGTTCATTAATCCTTTTATCTATCTTGGCATCAAGTTTAGAAATTTCTTCCGTAAGCCTTCTTTCGAATTTCTCTTCGACAGTTATTATAGCCGCTTCGCTCGAAGATTTTACAATTTTATAGAAAAAATCGGCAAGTTCTTTCTGTTCTTCTTTATTTGTGTTTTTAAGCAATGCGGGCGGCAATGCAATAACCGATGCCATAGACATTTTTCCTCCTGATAAATTATATCATATGCAGATATTTTTTTAAAATAGCTATTTGCTATTGTTTTATTATAGCAGGAGAATATTACGGGATTATGACGGCAATGTTAAAAGCAGGTTAAATTTTTGTTGCAAATTTGTTATGTGAATCAGCAAACGCAGGCGGGATTATGAAAATAAATAAATCCGACTTTATTTAAGACATTAAATTACAGCACAGTAGGATGCTTGAAGTTTTTGTCGTCTTTTTCCGGATAGTCGATATTGTAGTGGGTGCCTCTCGACTCCTTTCTTAATATAGCCGAAGTTATTATAAGGTTTGCTACTTCCGCTATATTCCTCAGTTCGAGCAGGTCGGTGGTTATTTTAAAATTCCAGTAGTATTCCTTGATTTCCGACAGCAGGTTGTCTATGCGCCGCCTTGCCCTTTCGAGACGCTTGTCGGAACGAACGATGCCGACATAGTTCCACATAGTCCTCCTCAACTCGTCCCAGTTATGCGAAATAACTATCATCTCGTCGCCGCCGGTCAAGCCGAAGTCTTTCCACTCCGGGAGAACGGCCCGTTCTCCCTCATTGCTTAAAACTTCCGAGTTCCTGCTTTTACCGGTTTTTTTGAGCATCCTAGCCGCCGCCTCATACGCCTTTTTAGCAAAAACGCACCCTTCGAGCAAAGAATTGCTTGCAAGCCTGTTTGCTCCGTGAAGCCCGGTGCATGCGACTTCCCCTATCGCGTAAAGGCCGCCGAGCGAAGTCAAGCCGTTTTCGTCCGCCATCACGCCTCCGCAGAGGTAATGGGCGGCGGGAACAACGGGAATCCATTTTTTAGACATATCTATGCCGAAACTTAAGGTGATTTTAAATATATCGGGGAACCTTTTTTCCAAAAACTCCCTGCTCTTATGCGTCATATCGAGATATACGCATTCGTCTCCCGTCCTTTTAAGTTCGAAGTCTATAGTCCTTGCGACTATATCGCGCGGAGCGAGGCTTTTAAGGGGATGGACTTTATCCATAAAAGGCGTTCCGTCTTTTAATCTTAAGGTTCCGCCCTCTCCTCTCAGCGCCTCGGATATCAAAAACGATTTTGCTTCGGGGTGATACAGTATCGTAGGGTGAAACTGATAAAATTCCATATTGGCTATTTTAGCGCCCGCCCTGCGCGCCATCGCTATTCCATCGCCCGTGGATATATCGGGATTAGAAGTATAGAGGAAAACTTTTCCGGCTCCGCCCGTGGCAAGAACGACGACGTCCGCTCCCGCCGTTATAACTTCGCCTGTATTTTTATTTAAAAAATATGCGCCTAAAACCCTGTTTTCCTTTTCTCTTTCTATTTTAAGCTTGCGGGTAGTAATTAAATCGATGCCTATGTGGTTTTCGAATATTTTTATATTCGGCTTTTTTCTGGAAGTTTCGACTAACGCCCTTTCTATTTCCCTTCCGGTAATATCTCCGGCATGAAGAACCCTTCTTTCGGAATGTCCGCCTTCCCTGCCGAGGTCGAATTCTTTATTGTTTTCGGAATATTTGGCAAATTTAACGCCCCAGCCTAAAAGATCTTCTACTACTCCCGGTCCTTCTTCCACGACCATTCTTACGATTTTTTCGTCGCAAAGTCCGTCCCCCGCTGTCAGCGTGTCCCGAATATGTTTCTCATAGGAATCTTTATCGAGGTTCATAACGGCGGCAAGCCCGCCTTGAGCGTAATTAGTATTCGATTCGGCTTCTTCTTTTTTTGTAAAAATACCGACGGAAACCGATTCGTCGAATCTGTTTGCGAGAGAAAGTCCGGCTATTCCGGAACCGATAATAAGGACGTTAAAATGCATGGCCGAGGATTGTTTATTCTTTATTTATGCCCCACTTCAAAACGGCTTTTCCGTTTACTCCGGTAATTATAAGTTTTATCCATTTTACCGGAGGATTCAAAAACAGCTTATTTTCTTTTTTAGCGTAATATTCGGGAAATTTCATAATATACTGCTTCGACCAGCCGGTAACGTAGGGAAAAAACTTCTTTAAAAACACTCTTTTTTCCCGGGAAGGCTTGATGCTGACGGGCATTACGCTTTCACCCTCGTTATTCGTTAAATAAACCATCCATATAGAGCGGCTTGAATCTAAATTGTTATAGGATTTTTGCGGAATATAAATCGAAACTAAAAAAGTAACGTATCCGCGCAGTTTTTTCCTTAATCCTTCCGGCTTTTTCATATAATAATAGAGGTATTCTTTCTCATAAGCGCGGACGAAAGTTTTATTAAAATAAGTAGCCCTTATATACATTACGGTATTCAGTTTATTATAAATATCGGCTTTTCTGCTCGCTTTCCGCAGAGCCGACCTGTATCCGCCGCTCGACTGAAACGAGGGAGGAATACCGAGCGAGCTTAAAACCGAACATCCCGACAGGCAAAAAAGAGGGGTAGAAACCGCAAAAGACAAGATAATTAAAAAAACCGTTCTTTTCATAAAAGTATTCATAATAACCCTAATAATGCAGCATAAATTTTAACTTAACTGAATCAAGTCCGTACAAGTACCAATTATCCCGTTATATCGCTTTTCGTAAAAACCGAATGAAGGACAATGCCGTTTTCCTTAAGAAATTCCGCCCCGCCCTCCTGCCTGTCAACCATACATACCGCGTCGGTTATCTCGTAGCCCTCTTCTCTTGCGTTTTTGACGGCTTTTAAAATAGAGCCGCCGGTAGTAACGACGTCTTCTATTATTAAAATATTCGCTCCTTTGGATAAAAACTGAACCGGTTCTATAAGGTTGCCTTTGCCGTATTCTTTTTTTTCTTTCCTGATGACCACCGATTTTAAAGGATTTTTATCTAAAAAACTTGCCGCCAGAATTGCCGAAATCAGCGGAATACCGCCTACCGGAACGCCGGCGATAACCGAAAATTTTAAATCTTTAGCATTACCGATTTCTTCGTATAGCAATTTTCCGATTAAATATAAATACTCGCCGTCGAAAGAAATCCTCCGCAAATCTATATAGAAATCGCTCTTTTTCCCCGAAGCGAGCGTAAATTCCTTTTTTTCCCAGCACAG
>JAJYZM010000071.1 GCA_021799935.1 bacterium
CATCATAAAAGTTCGCCTTGACGGCGACTCTTCTGAACTTTTAGTCATTTTACCCCCCTTTAGTTTAAACTTGTGACTTTTTGTATTGAATTATTATTTGATGTTATTAATTTCCGATAAAATTTTAAAGTATTAAATATAAATTTTTATCACTATAGAGGTAAAAAGTCAATATTTTTTTTAACATATATTTTTTTAACCTCAATTATAATTTGATTTTTAACTTAAAATGATGTATAAAAAATAAAAACATTTTATATTATTTGCCTTAATCAATAATTTTAACCTACATTGAAAATGAATTTACAGAATGAATTAATCGAACGTTACGCAGAGCAATTTCCTAATTCAAGGATTGGGAAATGCATAAAGATAATAGAAAGAGCAGCAAAGATGAAAACAAATCTTCTTATTCAGGGAGAAACCGGCACCGGAAAAACAACCCTTATTAATTTTGTCGGAAAAAAAATTTTTCCGGCAAAGCCTCTCGTTACGGTTTCCTGCTTTAATTTATCGGGCGAACTTTTTCAATCCGTGCTTTGCGGGCATCTAAAGGGCGCATTCACCGGCGCTGTAGAAACTACGGAGGGAAAAGCCCAAACCGCCAATAACGGAGTGTTGTTTTTCGACGATGTAGACACTTTAACTATGGATAACCAGTCTAAGCTTTTATACTTTCTGGATTATCACGTATGCGAAAAGGTGGGCAGTACAATGCCGGAATTATTAAACTTATGGACGGCGTTTTCCACAAATTCGAATATCGAAGAAAAGATAATGACCGGATTTATGAGGGAAGATTTTTATTATAGGATTTCAACTATTAAGGTAAATATTCCTCCGTTGAGAGAAAGGCCTAATTTTATAAGATATTTTATTGAAAATTATTTAGAAGGCCTAAAAATTTCGCACTGCAAAAAATTTATGGAAGAATGCCTCTCATACGAATGGCCTGGAAATATCAGGGAAATGACTTCTGCGCTCGATAGAATTCAGATTTTAAATTACGACGGCTGTAAAAAGGTTCAGTCGCTTAAAGAATGCGGCATTGACACACTTAAGCATAAACGCAAAGAGGAAATTCCGCCGCAAAACGGTTCGGAAAATTATCCGTCTGGATTAAAACAAAACGGCGGCGGAGAAGATATTTTCGATATAACTTCCGAGAAAAGCAGAATTATATCGGCATTAAAAAAAGCGAAATACAAAAGAAATAAGGCATGCAAAATATTGGATATTTCATATTCTACATTGTGGAGGAAATTAAAGCGATACGAAATTTACGAAAGCCTCAGATAAATAAATACCCCATCCGCTGTTCGTAAAAGCGCGGATGGGGCAAGTTTTAGCCTGCCTGGCACGAATTACGGCCTGACATTGTATTTCCTGAAAATCCATACTTTTATTATATCCACTAAGAACAGATAAACCGCTCCGAATACATAAAGCCGGATTATCTCGGCAAGCGGTATCCGCGCTATAAGGGGATGGTTTTCAAAGCTGATGCCGAACCACGCAAGCAAAGAAACTACTATTAAATCCGCTACAGTCGCAATCATCATATATTTAGACGGCGCGCTCTTATAAAAATAGTCCGCCGTTCTGACTAAATAAAGAACTCCCTGTCCGGTAAACACCATTATTAAAAACACTATGGTCGCAATCTGGTTCATATCGTAATGACCCTGCATTTTATAATAAACAAGGGCTCCGAAAGAAAAAATCAGCTGAAATACACCCATAGCCACCGAACCAATTACCATATTTTTAATTTTCCATTCATTCGGCTTTAGCGAATGCTTAACGTTATCTGTTGAAATCGACATAGTAACGAAATCGTTGGTGAAAAGCAATAAAATAACAAGCACGGGCGTAATTATAAAAGAATTTTTTGCCGGCGTATTATAATAATAGTTCATAAGAATAATACCGAATATAGTAAAAAAAGAAATCTCTATAGTTTTGGCTATCTTATTTAGAACCCAGGTCGCCATTCTCTGAAATATTTCCCTGCTCGTTTTTATGGCAGAAACGATATCGGACAAACCGGGATCGGTAAGGACGATGCTGGCAGCGGCTTTCGCGACGTCGGTAGAACCGGAAACGGCAATGCCGACCTCTGCCTGTTTAAGTGCGGGGGAATCATTAACCCCGTCTCCCGTCATGCCGACTATATAGTTGTTGTCCTGCAAAGCTTTAACTATATTATACTTGTCTTCGGGGTAAATTCCTCCAAACACGTCGTAATCCGCAAGTCTTTTTTCCTTTTCTTTATCCTTGCTCATTTCTATAAGTTCTTTTCTCTCACATACCCTTTCGCCGATATCCAGCCTTTTAGCGATGGTTTTGGCGGTAATAGCGGTATCGCCCGTAAGCATTATTACTCTTACGCCGAGATTGCGAAGCTCGTGGACAAGAGGCTTGGAATCTACTCTTTCGGGATCCATAAATCCTAAAAATCCTAAAAATTCGTATTTTCCGCCTTTCTCGTAAGCCGCCGCAAGAACTCTTTCGCCTTTCTGGGCAAGTTCTCTTTCGATATTTTCATATTTATATGCCGCTTCGGAGCCTTGCTGTGTAAGATTCCATATAGTTCCAGGCTGTCCTTTGAATATTTTAACTTCCTCTCCGTTGACTTTATATAAGCCTTCGGTTCTTTTAGTGGCAGGATCGAACGGGGTAAAAGAAACTTTCTCCCCTTCCGGTTTCAAGTTCATTGGGTTAGTAACCTTAAATATCGCATCGTCTAAGGCATCCTGACTTTTCTCGTCGCTTGCCATAATGGAATATGTGAGCAGTTCTTCTTTCGTATGTTCTCCGACTGGAGTTATATCTTCCAGTATAACCTTGTTTTCGGTCAGCGTTCCGGTCTTATCGGAACACAGGACGGTCATTGCCGCAGACTCTTCGATAGCCGATAATTTAGTGGTAAGAACCCCTTTTTTTGAGAGTTCAAGGGCTCCTAACGCCGTGGAAAGCGTGTAAGTCGCCGGAAGCGCTATAGGAATGGCGGCTATTAGAATAACAAGTATAAATACTATCGTGTCCGCCGGGCTGAAACCGTGCGAAAGCGCATAAACCAGAAAAAATGCCAGAAGAATAAAATCCATATACATCATATACTTTACGATTTTAAAAATAAGCTTCGACAGATTGCTTTTGGTCTTGGCTATTTTAACAAGTTCCGCGGTTTTTCCGAAGTAGCTTTCCTTCCCTGTAGCAACCACTAATCCCGTTGCTTCGCCTCTTTTTACGACTGAGCCCGAAAAGGCGACGCTTCCCTTTTCCGCTTCTATAGGAAGGGATTCTCCGGTAAGCGCGGACTGGTCTAATTGTATCTGGCTGTCGAGAATTTTAATATCCGCGGGAACAAAATCGCCCATCCTTAAATGAACGACATCGTCCGGAACGAGGTATTTTGCGTCGAGTATAGTCCATTTATCGTCCCTCATAACCCTTGCCTTAACTGCAAGACGCTGTTTTAAAAGCTCGAGCGCCTGCTGTGCCTTGCCTTCGTGCATAAAGGACATTATGCTGTTGAATATCAAAAGCGCCAGTATTATTGCGGCTTCAATAAACTTTACGTCCTGTCCTCTCGTTATTCCTACAATAATTTCCAATAATGCCGCAAATTCGAGCATCCATGGAATAGGACCCCAGAACCTTTTCAATAATTCTTTTACGGGATTTCTTTTTTCTTCCTCCACGCAGTTCAAACCGCACACTTCGATTTTCTGGTTTGCCTGTTCGGTCGTAAGGCAGACATACTCGCACACAGTTTCCTTTTCTTTAGCCATTTACCCCCCCAATTGTTTAAAAATATGGTTAATTTTAAAAAAATAATAAATAAATAGAAAAATAAAATGCGTATCAAGAAAAAAGAAGCATTTTTTATGCCATAAAATATTATTATAAATTGCCAGGTCAATGTAACCGCTCCATAATAGTCATTGCGAGCAAAGCGGACGGGGGTCCGGCGCAACTAACCAATATTAAGCGAGATTGCTTCGCTTTGCTCGCAATGACTGTAACTCGCAATGACGGAGTATCTAAATTTGGATTATAATAATTCTATGAAATAAAATGAGATGATATGAAATAAAATGAGATATAGTGAGTTTATTTGAAATCAGACAATTCGGCTAAATACCCGCCGATAGAGGAATCCACATTAACGGAAATCTCCTCCGGCGTTCCGCATGCGATTATTCTGCCGCCGCCGTCTCCGCCTTCCGGTCCCATATCGATTATATAGTCGGCCGATTTTATTACGTCTAAATTATGTTCAATGACTATTACGGTATTGCCTGCTTCTACTAAGAGATTCAATATGTTCAAAAGTTTGCTTATATCGTCAAAATGAAGTCCTGTTGTAGGTTCGTCGAGTATATAAAGCGTCTTATATTGTCCCGGCCTCGACAGTTCTTTCGAGAGTTTTATTCTTTGAGCCTCGCCTCCGGACAGCGTAGTCGCAAGCTGTCCTAAATTTATATAATCTAGTCCAACATCGATTAAAAACTTTAGCTTATGCGCGAGAGCCGGAATCGCATCGAAAAATTCATAAGCTTCTTTTACGGTCATGTTCAGGACGTCGTAAATATTCTTATTCTTATACGCAATTTCTAAAGTAGGTCTGTTATATCTTTTCCCCTTGCAGACATCGCACATTACATAAACGTCCGGCATAAAAAGCATTTCTATTTTTTTTACCCCGTCGCCGCTGCAGGCCTCGCATCTGCCTCCTTTTACGTTAAAACTGAATCTGCCGGGGTCGTAGCCTCTCGCCCTCGCTTCTTTTGTTCCCGCAAAAATATCCCTTATGAGCGTAAATATTCCGGTATAAGTAGCCGGATTAGACCTAGGCGTTCTCCCTATGGGGGACTGATCTATATTGACTACCCTGTCGAAATATTTTACGTTTATTATATCATCCGCCTCAAACTTTTTAAAATCTGATATATACCCGTTTTTATAGGCCGACAACGCCTGATAAAGCGTATCTATTATCAAGGTGCTCTTTCCCGACCCGGATACTCCGGTAACGCATATAAAATTATTCAGCGGAATTTTAACATCGATATTTTTCAGGTTATTCATCCTGGCGCCTTTTATTTCCAAATAACCGGATAAACTGCCCCTCCTGAAACCGGGCATATTTATTTTTAATTTTCCGGTTAAATATTTACCGGTTAAAGAAGCGGGATTTTTAATGATTTCTTCCGGAGTTCCCTGAGCTACTATATAGCCTCCGTTTTTACCCGCTCCAGGCCCCATATCGATAATATAGTCGGATTTAAGCATAGTAGCTTCATCGTGTTCTACGACAATAAGCGTATTGCCTTTGTCCCGCAAGTCTATAATCGTTTTAAGAAGCCGCTCGTTATCCCGCATATGCAGGCCTATGCTCGGTTCGTCCATAACGTATAGAACGCCTGTTAAACCTGAGCCAATTTGCGAAGCAAGTCTTATCCTCTGCGACTCTCCGCCGGAAAGCGTTTGGGCCTGCCTCGAAAGAGTCAGATATTCAAGCCCTACATTGGTTAAAAATTGCAGCCTGTCTTTAACCTCGTTTAAAATTTTAGCCGCGATACCGGCTTCGTAATCGCTTAAATTCAAATTTTTAAAAAAACTTAGGGCATCTTTAATGCTTAAGTTTACAATTTCGGCTATATTAAGTCCGCCTACCCTGTAACTGAGGGATTCTTTCTTTAGCCTGAAGCCGCCGCACTCTGGGCATATTTTCTCGGCTTTAAATTTTCTTGGGTCCAGCAGGTAATTCCCTTCGGCTATATTTCTTTCAAGCATGGGCATGATGCCTTCCCAGTATTTTAAATAGAA
>JAJYZM010000072.1 GCA_021799935.1 bacterium
AAGATAATATTTCGATAACGTGCCTTGATGTTCTGCCCGCAAGAGCCGCAATTTCTTCGATAGTTTTTCCAGAATTTTTTAAATCGCTATAAGCGCCGGCAAGGTCTATTGAACAAAGTTCTTCTCTCTGCGTATTTTCGATAAGTTGAATTTCCTTTTCATTATCATTATCCTCTAAGATACATGCTGGAATATCCGTAAGTCCCGCAGCCTGAGAAGCAAGATAGCGCCTTTCGCCGGCTACGATTTTATACTCATCGCCGAGTTTTTTTACGAGTATAGGCTGCAAGACGCCTTTTTCCTTAATAGAAACTGCAAGGCTCTTTAAAGTTTCGGGATTAAATACCGTCCTGATTTGTTTTTTGACGACTATGTCGTCGATTTTAATGTCTTTGATTTTCATAATAATTACTCCTTAAAATAAAATTAATTTTAAAAATATTTATATGTATTTAAATATAAATTTTAAAGCTTTATAACATAAGTAAAAATAAGAATCGCAATTATAATTATATATACGAAATTAAACGTAACCGCCAAAAAATACGACATTTCGAAAGTGAAGAATTTCTTCTTAAATTTCTCTAAAAGTGTAGATTTTACGGCCTGTTCTTCTTCTGCGTCATAAATATCCTTCAGACTCTTTAATGCTTCATTAACTTCTTCCTCTTCCGTTGCATGATTTATAGCCTTTTTCCTTATACGCATAAGACTCATATCGGCGAAAGTAACATTATTTAAAGTTCCCGCTGCTTCGTCTTCGTTATCGAAATAATCGGTAGAATAAGAATTCCCAGACCACGTGGATATATAAAAATAATAGCCATTTTCCGACGTTCTTAATTCCATAGCCGCTATGTCGGACGCATTAATCCAAGTTTCTTTGTTAATTTGCATTAGTCCCATTTTTTCCCTCTCCTATGTCCTTACACCGGTCGAAATTTTCGACCGGTTCTTATTCGTCTTACAATTTAATATAACGCTTTTAAATTAATAAAATCGGCCGACGTCTTTTTATCTACAACAGTAGAAATTTAATACAACCTTTAATCTAATCGATGAAGAAATCATATGGATTGCCAATCTACAACAGTAGAAATTATATATAACGCTTTAAGGTTATTTTTTTTCATAATATATTTAAAGTATCTACAACAGTAGAAATTTAATTTACCTTTACAATTTTTAAAAGCACCGCAGGTTATCCACGCTTGCGGGGCTATTTGGGATCTACAATAGTAGAAATTATATATAACTATTCAAGAACGCAGTCGAAAAAGTTTTAAAAATCATCTACAACAGTAGAAATTTAATATAGCCTTTAAACTGCTGAGCAAAATGTAGGACTTGCTGGAATCTACAATAGTAGAAATTATATATAACGCTTTTAGCTTAAAATAGTCTTTGCTCAAGTCCTATCTACAACAGTAGAAATTTAATATAATACCTTAAGGGCGAAAATTATGCATTCTGCGACATATCTACAATAGTAGAAATTATATATAACGCCTTAAGGCCATAATTTACCAATCCCCGCGTGGCAACAAATCTACAACAGTAGAAATTATATATAACTATTCAAGCAAAAAGTAACTAAAACAAGCTGTAATATCTACAACAGTAGAAATTATATATAACTATTCAAGGCGGTAGCGCCTTATCTTGCATTACTCATCTACAACAGTAGAAATTATATATAACTATTCAAGTATAGTGGGTATGCCGTATGGAGATCCGATCTACAACAGTAGAAATTATATATAACTATTCAAGTTAAAATCGCAACAAATATGCAATCATCTACAACAGTAGAAATTATATATAACTATTCAAGATGGCAGGCGAATTAATATAATCTTATCTACAACAGTAGAAATTATATATAACTATTCAAGATTCGGACTATCTGAAAAATATGAATTATCTACAACAGTAGAAATTATATATAACTATTCAAGCGTCTTGCAGAGCTTGCCGACTACGTCATCTACAACAGTAGAAATTATATATAACTATTCAAGAGATAATATAAGCTATTTTAAAAGCTTTATTAATTTTCTTTCAATTTTCAAAGAACGATTTTATGCTATTTTCCGGTCGCTATTTTTCATAAAGACCGGGGTTTACAAATTACCGTTATAAGTTCCCGCCCTGCGCGTATTGCAACCACTCTTGACCCGATATGCGTAAATCCACTTTTCTTGTATTTTCTGACTGTTTTATTCTGTTAAGCAGTATCAGTCCTTTACGGGCTATATTATAAGCTCCGTTTGCGGCAGCGTTTTCCGGTAAAGCTTTGCCGTTAGGCTTGCGGCTATCGTAAAATTTTCCTGACTTATCCATTGCTGGCGATATAATAAAATCGCCGTTACGCATTTGAACGGTAAGCCTGAATAACGATAAAAGCCTTACAAAAAAATCTTTTTCGTTTAGCGACAAGATAGATTCTTTTAAATCGCCCTTATAATCGACTGAATACTCCGAAAATAAATTTTTAAATTCTTTGGTTAGGTCTATTTTTCTATATTTCGGCTGATTATTATCGTTAAACCTTTCAATTCTTTCGCCGTAAGTATAAACCGTCCATTCCGTCCTTGCGCTCTGGATTTTGTCTTTATCCGTAAAATTATCGTAATTAAACGTAAATTCAAACAAATTCGTTTTTTCGTTATAGGAGATATTTTTAAACTTACCGAAAAAGTCTTTAGATTTATTTACGTTAAAATAACGGGTATCGAATAAATTAACAAAGCCCGTGACAGGATCTATATCCGTTACTTTATAGGGAGATACGTAAAATATCATTCCGCTTTCTTTGCCTATTCTTTCAAAACTTACGAATTTATTTGCGAGTTGCAAAGGTTTAAGTAGTCCGCCTATTTCTTCCGGTTCTTTCTTTTTATTTACATAGAAATTAAGCTTATCTATAAGCATCTTCTCGAATTTCTGATAAATCTGTTTTTTTATAGGCGATCTTTCCCTGATAAAGTCGTAGCTTAAATCTTCCATTGCGCATACTGCGTTATACCTTACCATTAAGGCTGCTATTTTCGATATTACATTACTTAAATAGCCTTCTTTTAATTCTTTAATATTGCCTATAACGCCCCAATTAACCCTTGCTTCGTCCATTGCTCCGCCTCTTTTTTCGAGTTTTTCCATATAATTAATTTTTTTACCGTTATAGCCTTCTATCTCGTTAAAAGAATGTTGCTCTATGATTTTACCCGCTGAATCCAAAACGGTAATATAAACTAAATGATTTTCCGCCCTGTGGACGCCTACGACGTTAATATCGTTAGATTTTATAAAATCCCTGCATATATCGTTAATATTACCGTGTCCTGGAGCATTAGGATTTAATGTAATAGGAACGTTAAATTGAAACTTATCGAAAGCAAACCTGCGGTCTTTAATTATTGCATAATCGAATTTACCCTTTAATTCTTCGGCATGATGTCCGTTTTTCATTATTTCGTCAGTATAGTTTAAGGATTTTTTTCTGTAAAACATTTCCGCCCCGCCGTTAAGCTTATAGACGGTATCTTTGAGATTACGTTCGTCAAAAAGCATTTTAAAATAAAGGGTGTGTAGATTAGGCGTTCCCTTGCTATAAACCGAAAAATCTTTATTATAAATCTTAAAGAGATAAATTTTGCCGTCTTTTACGAGTTCGTCGATATAACTTGCTTTTATATTCCTAAAGGTTATGTTGTAGCCCTGCAAATCGACGTCGTTATAAAATTCGTTTATTTTTTGGTATTCTTCGGTCGGTCTAAAATTAAAATTATAACATGACCATTCGGGATTTTTTTTAATAGAATCTTTATAAAAATCTATCAATGCGTGCAAATCGTCGGCATTAAAATTGTCTCCGGCTTTAAACGTCCCGTTCTCATAAATTCTCATTATTTCGTCTGACGGTTCGTACGTATGTTTATTGCTTCTTGAAAAAAATACTTTCGGCAACATCATATAAGATTTCGGCAGCAGCTTGTATCCCATTTTCTTGTAGGATTCTTCGTTATTTTTCACCAATGGCGCATTCTTAAAAACTTTATTATGGCTTTTATCCATAATAGCGAGATAATAATCGTTTCCTTTCCGCAACAATACCGAAGAGTTGTCCGACTCTTTATTTACGTCCCAACCGGCTAAAAGCGTGCTGTTGCCAAAGTTTAGTTTTATTTTTTCTACCGAATACGGTTTTTTAGTGATAAAATTCCGGACTTCGTTATAAAGCTTTACCGCTCCGTCGATACCCTCAAATATACGATCAAAAAGTTCGTAGAAAACAGGGTCTTTATCTGCTTCATCGATATCGAAAGGTTTAAACGTGCGATGCAACTGAATAATATTATCCATTAAACTTTTTAATGTAGGAATGTTTTCTTGCTTAGTATTCCATAATTCGTAAGACTGCCTTATTCCGGCCACGATATTAATTATCTTGCTGTATATAAATTCAAATATAAAATCCTTACTTAAATTAGGCAATACGGCTTGAATTTCGGCAATACTAAAATATGAAATTTTCGCAAATTCTTTTTCCGGATTTTTGGATTTTGGATTTTTAGCAGTGTATTTTTCGAGTAGAATATTCTTTAAAAAATTCCAATCCTTAAATAATTCGTGCGATAAGTCGGTAATAAATCCGCTCTTAATAAAAATTTTATTATAATCGTGCGATTCTTCTCTCACAAATACGTCGACAGCGGCAGAAAGAACAGGCTTAATATTATCCATAAATTCTACGATAGCGTTATTCATCGAGTCTTTATTTTTAAATCCTTCCGTTATCCAAGCAGGGACATTCTTATCGCCCAAAATCTGCTTTTTAAGCTGTTTAAGCATGGGAACGGATTTGCCGTCTAATTTATTAGACTGACGGAATAAGTTTACCTTTTCGTTAAATCCCTGTATCTTTTTACCGTCTTCTAAGCTTTCTCCGCCTATCATTGTATTGTAAAGGTCTATGCCTGACTGAGTTAGAGTCTTAGAAAACCATTCGGCAGAAAACATATCCTCGACTTTTTCGCCATTTAATAAAGGCTCTACTGATTTTTTAATATCTTCAATAAGTTCGGGGTAAGAAGTTTTAATAGCGTTAAAATTTTTCTTATTTATGATGAATAAAGGCAGGTTTTCATGTATTATTCTGTATGCGTGGCTTGCATGCTTTTCCTCTGCGCTATAAATATTTTCTCTAGTTTTGTGATAATTTACGAAATAGGTCGTAAAAGTTTTAAATTTATTTATGAGATTTTTTTCTTCTTCCGTTTTCGCAAATTCAGGAAGTTCTTTGCGTATAAGGTCGGCAGATCCAAGCAGTTTAAATTTGGGATTTTTAGCCAAATAAGATACTACTTCATTACGTAGTTTTGCCTTAATGTCGTTAAATTCTTCTTCGTCTTTTTCGTTCCTCGGAAAGAGATTGTATTTTTCCTCGTAAATTGACAAATTTTCTAAACTTAATGAAACGCCGGTAAGGGATTCGTTGATAAATTTTTTAAGCCAGTCGTCTGCGATTTTTTTAACTTTTTTAAAGTCTTCGGATAGCCTTTCGTCTTCGGCCAATATCCCCGCCTTTTCGATATTATTTAACGTGTCGCCTTGCGGAATAAGGCTAAAACGTAAGGTTTTTGACGTTGGATACAGATTTGTAAACATAATTTTCCTCCTTATTTACAATATTTTTTCTTAAGTCCGTAAATAATATCTCTGAGCGTTTCTTCTTTTTCCGCCCATATGCTTATCGCATTAAAGCCTATATTTTTTATCCT
>JAJYZM010000073.1 GCA_021799935.1 bacterium
ATTAGCTTGAGATTTTTTACATAGAAACTGGACGCATACGACAATACGTTTACCATTTACATACCTTTATAAAAGTGAAAAATTAAATAAAAAATAAAAGAACTGACCGTGTGCATAAGATTATGGACAGCTTACTGAACTTCCTGATATTAGCTGTATTACATAAGGACCCATAAGCGAAAGTATAAGTCCTGCTATCCCTCCTATTATCATACCCATACCATAACCAGTCAATGCACCTTTAAAATTACCTGGAAGTATGTGCGCAGCGGCGTACATTGCGCCTCCCAGCACCATAAGTGTCAATCCAAGCACAAAAACTACAGACATTACCGTTTGTTCTACATTACACAATGTAGAGGATATGTTTGTTCCGGCAGTTCCGCCACCGAATTGCGCCGATGAAACCGACAATACAAAAACCATGGAAAATAATATCATTCCAACAATTTTTGAATAGGAAGAAATTACCCCGACAAACTTCGACAGAGCGTTTGTTATAGTCTTCATTGAAAAACACCATTTATTATTCTATCTATTGTATTGGTAATAAATAAAAACCTTTCTTTTAATTTGCTGCGCCCAGCAATTCCGTTAAACACCGGGTCACAAATCTTATTGGTGCATTTGGTTCCGATAACCAAGTATGCAATAGAGACTAATTTACGTAGAAATAGAAAGTATTATAAATTTTTGACGGCTTCGTTTAAAGATAACATTTTTATTGTTGTTTGCCATGGACAAATCAGATATTAAAAAACAAAAAAATTATTATAAATACGCTAATATATGGATAACAATTATAGCCATATCCTTATTTTTATATATCTTTCTGATTTCTCAATTCGGATTTGTTTACAACGAAATCGTATTTATTAGCATGGGTATTACTGCGCTTACGTTTTCCTTTATTTATTTATACATTTCTTATTTGGGAAAACTGCGCAATAAACTGCTCATTTTCATAACCGCTTTCATTGCGCTCTGCTGGTTGATTTCCTTGTTCTTTATTTACTCGGTGGGATTTAATTTGCAAACTGTCAGTTATGAGATATCCTTTATTGTCTTCGATATATTTACGATCTCTGTATTGTATATAATCATTTCGTTTGGGGTAAATATTAAAAGAAATGAAATATTCAATAAATATTCCGGCATGTTCGCATTGCTGATTATATTTGCGGCAATGATATTTGTATGGTTTGCCTACTTCCCAAATCATATTTTTACTCCGGTACTTGACGACGAAGAATTTTTATCTGTAAATGCGATAAGCGCTCTTTTTTCTGGTTCAAATCCCTATGTTATGAATATTGGAAGCAAAGAACTCTATGATTCTATGTATGTTAGCAATAGTATAACGGGGTATACTCTAACAACAAACAATACTATAGTAGGGGTAATGGACTACCCGCCCATGTTTTTCCTTTCGATGGTGCCGTTTTATATCGTAACTCATTATTTTCTTGAAACAACGCCGCAAGCGGCATTTGCTTATGCATTGGGCGTATTCCTCTTTGTATTATTCCTTTTAATCGCATATTTTATAGACAGGAAATTTTTGATGAAACCTAATTATGTGATTGTATTGATACTTATTTTTGGATTTTTTGTGATTTCTGCTTCTGTTGACGTATTGATGTTTATTCTGCTTTTGATTGCATATGTAAAAATTGAAAGTAAATACTCTTTTATCTTGCTTGGTCTTGCCGCTTCTTTCCAGGAACTATTGTGGGTTCCGGTAATTTTGTTTTTGGTGTATATATTAAACAACAAGGGGTTGAAAAAGGGAAGTTTTGCCGTTATCGGCACAATAGCGGTGTTTTTCGCAATAAGCGGTTATTTCATTTTCCTGTCTCCGTCAGCATATCTCAATGCAGTATTTAAACCGCTGAATAGCAATATACTGCCAAATATATGGGGACCTTTTGGGTATGCTTTGTTGAATTTCTACCCGATTCAGTTGCAGTCGTTTTCTCTGTTATTTTATTTTGCCGCAGGAGCATCGGTAATCCTGATTTTATATACGAACAAAAAGCAATTGATTGGGTTGCTCAGCGTCGTCCCTCTTGCTTTCTTGTATAAAGGGGTTTCGGATTATTACCTTTTCTTTATTGCATTTACACTGATAACCTTGTTTATGTACAATAAAAATGATGATGTAAATTATAATAGTAAGTTATTGTTCAAAAAATCAAAGATGCGGAAGATTTTGCTTGTGTTCCTAGCTTTGATTGTTGTTTTGGCCGCATTCTACATCATATTTGAGCATAATGCATATGTAAATGAAACCGACGTCAATGTTTATAACGGAATTTTGGAAAACTATAACAAGAGCACTTATTATTCCGCTACGCTTTCATACAATTTTACAAAACCGACAAATGTATATGTTATGGCTTTTGCTTTCAACGGAATTATCCCTGTAAGTTACGGCCTTGTAGAAGATGTAATATTGGAAAATTTGACTACCCCGAATTACAATTTTACAAATTATTCTTCAATAGTGAACCCCAATAGAATGGTGCTTTATGGAAACAGGAAAAGAAACATTTCAATAATAATTAAAAATGTTACTTTAACAAACATAAAATGTGTCATATATAACAATAATCTTTATTATTTTTGTCAGAATACAAATATAAAATAGTGTTTGAATGTACATTTTAGGGATATGGGACGGACATGATGCTGGAGCCGCATTGGTAGAGGACAACAAGGTCATATTCGCAGCGAATGAAGAGAGGTTTACGAAAAGGAAATTGGAGGTCAACTTCCCTAAACACTCCATAGAAGCCGCTTTGAGGTATGCAAAAATAAAACCTGACGACATTGAGCATATAGCGTTCTCGACGACCGAATTCGCAAAAACAATTGAAAGAATGTTTCCAAAAATGCGTGAAAACTACTATATATTCAGAAGAAGGAAAAGGCTTAAGCCGAGGTTTTCTGACCTCAGGCATATGTTAAAGTATTCCATTACTTCTATAGGAATCACTCCCGGAAGCACAACAATCAACAAGCACATGCTTGGCAAGGAACTTAGAAATATGGGATTTGGCAAGTTCAAGCTTTACGCCGTAGAGCATCATGCGGCGCACGCGGCGACTGCGGCATTTACTTCGCCATTCAAAAAGGCGCTGATAATTACATCGGACGGGCTTGGCGATGGATTGTCAGGATCGATAAGCATCATGGAGAAGAATACGCTGACAAGAAAAAGCGTGACGAAAGCCAGCGATTCGTTGGGTATATTCTTCGAGCAGGCGACCAACATAATAGGAATGAGGGAGCTTGAGGACGAAGGGAAAGTGATGGCGATGGCGGATTACTCTTACCCTTTTTCGATGGACGAGAATCTTTTTAGGGATTTCTTCAGCGTGGACGGCATATCAATCAAGGCAAAGTACAATACAATAAAACAATTTGAGATGCTCCAAAGGATAAGTTGGCAACTGCCGAGAGAACAGTTTGCTTACATGGTGCAGCAGCTGCTTACCGAAATGCTGACAAAATTTGTCGACAACGCAATTGAAAGGTTCGGGATTGGGGATGTGGCATTTTCAGGAGGGATTTTCTCAAACGTAAAAGCGAACATGTCACTGAGAAAATTGGATTCGCTGAAGCACTGGTATATATTTCCGCATATGGGGGATGGAGGAATCGCGCTCGGCGCGGCGTTGCATACAAATTATATTTTAAACGGGATAACCAAACACGATTTCACGGCTTACCTCGGGCCCGCATATGGCGAAAATGAGACAATTGCGGCATTGAAAAGGCATAAAATGAAGTTTCAACTCGAGAGAAAAGAGCAGTCAAAACATGCGGCGGAGCTTGTCACGGACGGACATTACATATTTTGGTTCCAGGACAGAATGGAATACGGACCTAGGGCGCTTGGAGACAGAAGCATACTTGCACGGAGCGATTCAGAAGAGATAAAGGATATGCTTAACCTTTACGTTAAAAAAAGAGAATGGTTCCAACCCTTCGCACCTTCGATCATGGAAGAAGAAGCGGAGAGATTGCTTGAATATGACAACAAAGGAAAAGACAAATTCATGACAATGGCGTACATGGTAAAAAAAGAAAAAAGAAATGTGACAAAGTCCGTCATGCATATCGATGGCTCCGCAAGGGCACAGATGGTAGGCAGGGAAAACCCCCTTTATTATGATGTTATAAAACAGGTCAAAAACATCTCCGGAAATGGCATAGTGCTAAATACCAGCTTCAATGTGCACGGTTTCCCGATAGTGATGGATCCCAACGATGCAATAATGACAATGAAGAAAACGAATTCTAAATACATGTTTATAAACGGATTTTTTGTAACCAACAAATAATGATTGAATGTTAGGCACGGGACTGGGAACTGAGGAATACTTATTCACTTTAGGAATATTAATCGCATTTGTTGGCACAATTCTTTTCCTGATCCTTTCAAGAAAAGAGTTTTTGTCTTATTTGAAGAAATTGAATATCGGCAAAAGGGAGTTATTGATAGCCCTTGCGATAGGGATATTCTTTGTCGCTGTAGAGTTGGTTGTGGTAAAACCCACACAGCAGCTTTTCTTTGATGACGCAATATATCAAGGGGGAGCGCAGGATTTGCTGCATATGGGTCAGGCATGGATGTGCAATTTTGGAACGCCAAATTACTGCTTTGCAGGCCAACTGTTCCATGAACCTGTAGGAACATCTTTCAATCTTGCAATAGGGTTTGCGATATTCGGAATCAGCCAGTTTACCGCATATGGGGTATCATTATTTATTTCGTTTTTGGCTGTTTTCCTTACTTTTATCGTAGCTGCGTTGCTATTTAAGAATATTGTCGCGGCATATTTCTCCGAACTGCTTATGGCGTTGTCGCCAACATTGCTGGTATGGGCAATGCCCACCACTTCGGATATCATGATGATGTCATATTCATTAGTTTCAATGTTGGCGTTGCTTCTGTTCGCATACAAAAAAAATTTGAGGACGCTGGGAATGTTTCTTTTTTCGCTGTCGCTTCTTGCTTACATGAAGATTGATGCTGCTGTATTTGTGCTTATATTTCTGCTTGTATACTTAAGCCTTAAATTCCCTAAAGATATTAAAAATGGAGCAAAAGAATTTGCTGGACGGGTAAAGTATTACCTGATTGACACAAGGCTCTTGATTCTTATACTTGTTTTTGTAATCTCTATTTCTCCTGAAGTGATATACGCCGCAACGGAATTGTTTACTGGCCATTATGGTTATTCCGGCACAACAATATACAATTCATGCAGTCCTTCGCAGCATACAGTGGCAACAGGCATGCTAAACCTTCAAAATTTTAATTATAACATATGCGCCAATCTCCTGTTTTGGACTAATTCATTCGCCAATCCTACGCAGTATGGATATTCGATAATGCAACCGATTGAATTCACAGCTCTTGCTTTGCTTGGCGCGATTCTCCTTTTTGTTTACGAAAAAAGAGAGTTTTTTGCATTGACGTTATGGTTTGTGATACTTTTTCTTTTGTATACCTCCTTCTATGCCGGCAGCGTGATATACGGAGTGGATTGGAGATTTTTCCTCAGCCTGATGCCGCAGGCGAGCATGCTCGGAGGATTTGGAGTTGGAGTTATACTTACTACGAAATGGATAAAAAAGAGCAGATTTAAGCCTATTTTTTACACATTATTCATAATCTTAATTCTTTACTCTACATTTTCACTTTACAATTATTTAAGTATAAATCCTTCCAATATCTCTGAAGCGCAGCCTGCAAGATTCTACGA
>JAJYZM010000074.1 GCA_021799935.1 bacterium
AATCAGAAAAGAATACGGATATCCGCCTTACGCCAGAATAATAGCCCTGAAATTAATAGATAAAAATATCGAAACTTTAAAAGAAACGGCTTCGAATTTAAAAAAAATTATCGCCGGTATCGTAGAAACGAATATTAGTTCGGGCAATTTTGCTAACAATATATCAATATTGGGCCCTTCGCCCTGCCCGCTCGAAAAAATAAAAAACGATTTCAGGTATCAGCTGATACTAAAAGCGCCTCCTCCCGCCGCCGGCCTCCACAGGCTGATAGATATGTTGAGGGCGGACGCGCGTTTATACAAAAAATTCTCATCCGGAAAAATTGCCGTAGATGTTGACCCGGACGTTCTTATGTGATAAACTTAAAGTTTAAACATTGCTAATATAATTAATTAGGAGTGCAGATTTATGAACAAAGCCGGATTTACGGAAAAATTTGCGGAAAGAAACGATATTCCCGTAAAGATTGCAGATAAGATAATCGATACGATAATTAACGAAATAAAAGAATCCCTCGTTCAGAGAAAAAGGGTCGAAATCAGGGGATTCGGAAGTTTTTCGGTAAAAGAATATAAAACTTACACCGGAAGAAATCCAAAAACCGGAGACAAAATAGAGGTTCAAAAAAAGCTGGCTCCGCAGTTTAAAGTAAGCAAGATTTATAAAAATGACCTCGTTAAATAAATTAAATAAAATAAATAAGCCGAATAAAAAATTTTTTATAAAGACATACGGCTGCCAGATGAATTTTCATGATTCCGGTTTAATAGAAAGCGGCCTTTTAAAGAACGGTTTCATAAAAGCCGATTCAGCCGGCGACGCCGGTATAGTTATTCTTAATACATGCAGCGTCCGCGACCATGCCGACCATAAAATATTATCGGAGTTAGGCAGATTAAAAAAAAACGGTCCCGATAAAAAAATAGTTCTTGCGGGATGTTTTGCAAAACAGGTTAAGTTAAAAAAAGAAGCCGGAACGGATAAAACCGATTCGGGGTTGTTTTTCGATTACTGCGTAGGTCCGGATGAAATCCTTTCCATACCGGATATCCTTAAATACGAAAACGGCTCCGCAAAAGAAAGCCGTAACGGCGGCGATTATAAAGATTTCGGATTATTAGAAGAATTTTTTTACGATAAAAAACCGGAAAACGGCGCGGCGGCGGTCAAAATTATCGAAGGCTGCGATAATTTCTGTTCCTACTGCATAGTGCCGTACGTCAGAGGCAGAGAAAGGTCGGTACCGTTTGAAATTATATATAATACCGCTAACGAACAGGTTTTAAAAGGAGCCGAAGAAATACTTCTATTAGGGCAGAACGTAAATTCTTATTTATCTCCGAAAGGCGGCAAAAAAGATTTCGGTTTTCTCCTGAATTCTCTTTCGGATATCCCCGGGATAAAAAAAATTAAATTCTTAACGTCCCATCCTAAAGATTTTAACGACGGCTTGATAGAAACCGTTTGCGGAAACGCCAAAATTTCCAAGGAAATCCATCTGCCGGTTCAATCCGGTTCCGATAAGATGCTTTCCGCTATGAACAGAGGCTACACGAGGAAAGATTATTTAAAACTCGTCCGAAAACTAAGAAACGGATGTTCGGATATTTCCTTTTCCACGGATATAATAGTAGGCTTTCCGGGGGAAACCGGCGAAGATTTTGAAATGACCCTTTCCTTAATGGAAGAAGTTAAGTTCGATTTTATTTTCGGGTTTAAATATTCTC
Organism: bacterium; assembly: GCA_021799935.1. The sequence continues at coordinate 1,729 of JAJYZM010000074.1, forward strand.
CCAGACCGTTTACTAAAGCTTTTAAACTTAAAGACGATGTTTTATTAGAAATAAAAAAAGAAAGGCTCGAAAGGATATTTCAAAAACAAAAAGAAATAAAGATTGCTTCGCATCTTTTACCGCATAAAAGCCGTTGGCTTTTATAAACGCAGTCAAAGATATGCTCGCAATGACAAACCGGCGCCCGCAATTAAACTGCGTCGTCATTGCGAGAAGTCGAAGACGACGAAGCAATCTCTATATAAGGAGGCTGTCGAAAATTACTATGCTCATAGATTTTCATATGCACACCGTATTTTCGGACGGGGAACTTGTTCCCGCAGAACTAATAAGGCGGTCTATATATGCCGGACTCGACGGCATAGCCATAACCGACCATGCCGATTTTTCCAACATAGAACATAATTTATCCGGCATTAAAAAAATATGCGAAAAAATAAACAAACTTTACGGCAAAAACGGCAAAAATAAATTCAAAGTCCTTCCCGGCGTCGAACTCACCCATGTTCCTCCGGCGCTCATAAAAGACGCGGTCGGCCTTGCGAGAAAATCCGGGGCTAAAATAGTCGTAGTCCACGGAGAAACCCTGAGCGAACCGGTAGAGGAAGGAACTAACTCTGCCGCTTTAAAAGAAGATATAGACATATTGTCGCATCCCGGTTTAATTACGGAGGAAGAAGCCCTGTCGGCAAAGAAAAACGGAATATATTTAGAACTTTCATACAGGAAAGGGCACTGCCTCGCAAACGGCCGCATAGCTGGAATTGCCCGAAAAACAGGAGCAGGGCTTATCATTTCCAGCGATGCGCATTCTCCTTCGGATATTATGGGCGAAAAAGAATACGACGGCGTTGGACTGGGAGCAGGACTGTCTATAAAAGAGCTCAAAAAAATTAAAGAAAACGCCGCCTGTTTATTCAAAAAACGTTAGAAAAAATATACTTGATTTTAATTTTATTATCTTATAATATTTAGTGAACGTTAATAAATAAATAAGGGAAATAATAATGGATAAAATAGATTTAGAAGGATTTCTGATTAAAAACAAACTTATTTTAATCGGCTCGCTGATATTTATTATTTTAATAATCGGCGCCGTTTTCGGCATCCGATTTTACCGTTACAAATTAAACCGAAACGCCGGCAGAGCGCTATGGAAAGGCGTGAGGCTTTATATGTCCTACAACGGTAAAAATCCCGAGGCCCTTTCGGAGTCCGTTTCGTATCTTAAGAAACTTCAAAGCAAATACGGCGGAACGGATTCAGCTAAAATTTCAAATTTTTATCTCGGTCTGGATTATATGAGAATGGACAGATTTAAAAAAGCTTCCGCTTATCTTGCCGATTATACGAAAGCTTATCCCAAACCCGGCGCAGATAACTTAACGTATCTTGCCTACAGCAATCTCGCAACCGTTTCTATGCTTCAAAAAAATTATAAAAACGCAATTTCGGATTTTGCCGCAATGTCTAAAATAGGCGACGTTAAATTACAGGAATATGCCATGCTCGAAGAAGCGGCGGTTTATACGCAAATCAAAAAGCCGCAAAAAGCCGTTGCTATTTATAAAACTATGCTGACCGACGACGCGATGACTAAAGACAGGGGATACATAGAAAACTTAATTCAGTTGAATTCTTAATATAGGAGAAAAAATCTATGGAATTATTCGGTAACGGCAACAAACAATGTATGACGGTTATGAACTCCGCCTTAACCGATAACGACGAGGCATTAGAAAAAGTCGAGAGGTCCGACGCCAGGCTTTTTAACGCATCTTTTCCGGTTCTGGAATTAGTCAACGACTGGAGGAACAGAATACTATCGCTTGCCTCCGACCAGGTAGATATTATGGAAATCACCATAGATACCAAAAAGACGGCGGGGATTTTCAGGGGCGAGATAGAAACGGCGGTTCAAAGGATAACCAGCGTGGCCGCCGCAACGGAAGAAATGTCTTCCACGGCAAAGGAAATAGCCAAAAACGCGCAGGCGGCGGCGGGAGAAGCCGGGGATACCGTTAAAAAAACCAAAGAAGGCTCGGCTGCGTTAGAAGAACTTGTTTCGAGAATGGAGCAGGTCGAACAGGCCGTTAAAACTATGGGGGAATCCATAAACCAGTTTGTAACTAGGACGCAGAAAATAGTCGAACTTACGGATAAGGTAAAAGAAATAGCGGCGCAGACAAATCTTCTTTCTTTGAACGCCGCGATAGAAGCGGCAAGAGCGGGCGAGCACGGCAGGGGATTTGCCGTGGTAGCCGACGAAGTAAGAACGCTGGCTGAAAAATCCGCTCAGGCCGCAAAAGAAATAGAACAGGTTACCCAGGATATCGGCGGACAGTCTAAAGAAGTGGAAATTAAAGTCAACGAAGGGCTTTCTCATCTTAAGAACTCTCAGGAATCTTTGGACGTAGTAACGAACGTTATGTCTATAGCAGATAAAGCCGCCGCCCAGACGAGCGAACAGGTAACGTATATCGCTACGGCGGCGGAAGAACAGTCTCAGGTCGCCGCGGAAATGGCCGATAATCTTTCGTCTCTGTCTTCCGGCATGGAAGATATAAAAAATACCTTCGATACCATCGGCTCCTCTTTCGATAACATAATTAAAGAACAATCTAACTCGTTAAAAACATTTTCGGATTGGAAATTCGACTGCATGCTTTTAAACATAGTCAAGGCAGACCATTTATTGTGGGTTACGAAAGCGCTTGACGCTTTTGCGAATAAACAGATATCCTTAAGCAGTTCCGAATTAACCGACCATCATCAATGCAGGCTCGGCAAATGGCATGACGGCGTGGGTGGGCAGAAATACGGCGAATATAAAGAATTTATAGAATTAGGGCAGATTCATCCGAAAGTCCACGAAACCGGAAAAGCCTTAATAGACGCCTTAAACTCAAAAGATTTGGCTCGGGCGAATAATCTTGCCGACAAGTTAATAGACTACAAAAATCAGGTAATAAAAACTATCGACGACTTAAACGATAAAGTCAAAGCGAACAATATATACAACAGGCATAAAAAATAGTGGATTCCGTAAGTCCTATAAACGTAATATTTTTGTGGCATTTTCACCAGCCTTATTATAAAGATAATTTTACCGGCGAAATGCTTATGCCGTGGACGAGGCTACATGCAACCAAAGATTATTATTACATGGGGGCGCTTTTAAAGAGTTACCCTAAAATACACGCGACATTTAATTACTCGCCGTCTTTGCTCCGACAGCTGGAAGATTATGCCGCCGATTATAAAAATATGCTTAAAAACGAAGAATTTTTAAGCAGAACCGCTCAAAAAACATCCGAACTTTCCCCCGAAGACAAACTGTTTATTATAGAAAAATTTTTTTCCGCCTGCTCTTCGAGCAACAATTTTATCGAAAAAAGCGGCAGGTTCAAACAGCTTTATTACAGGTTAAAAACGGCCGATGCGGAAGGGCTTGAAGAAAAATTAAATTTATTCGATGCGCAGGATTATTTAGATATAATAGTCCTTTTTAATCTTTTGTGGTTTGACCCCGTATCTATAAGTTCCGATGAATTTTTAACGGGGTTAAAAACGAAAGGCAAGAAATTTACGGAGGAAGAGAAAGATAAATTAATAAAAGAAAAAATTCCCCATTTTTTAAATAAAATATTTCCTTTAATAACGGAACTTGCGCAAAGCGGCCAGGTCGAACTTTCGGCAAGCCCTTATTATCATCCGATACTGCCTTTGCTTTGCGATACGGATATAGCCGATTTTCACGACGGCATAAAATTGCCGGCGCCTTTCAGGCATCCCGAAGATGCGGATTATCAGATTAAAAGAGCCGTAGATTATTTCGGCGATAAATTAGGCTACAAGCTCAAGGGAATGTGGCCGTCGGAGGGAAGCGTCAGCGAAAGGACGTTAAAGCTTTTTATCGACAACGGAATAAACTGGATAGCGACGGACGAAGAGATTCTTTCTAATTCTATCGGCGTAAATTTAAGGGAGCCGGCCGGCAGGAAACTGCTTTACAGGCCGTATGCCGTTAA
>JAJYZM010000075.1 GCA_021799935.1 bacterium
GAATAAAGAATATCGCGGCTGGTATAAAAAACAGTTATTCAAAAGAAGAACTAATATACAAAAATATAGTAGTTGTAGCAAATTTGAATCCTAAAAAAATAATGGATTTTATTTCAGAGGGAATGCTACTCGCTACTGAAAACGATGGAAATGTAATCTTAATTACAACAGACAGGGCTGCAAAACCTGGAAGTAAAGTGGGTTAATACTTAAATTATACAAGATGATAAAATGATAAGAATGTATGATATTTTGAAAAGAAATGAGAATTTTGCTAATTCTAATAAGGAACAAATAACCAAATCGGCAAAAAGTCAAAATCCAGTATGTGCGGTAGTCTCATGTTCGGATTCGAGAGTTCCCCCCGAACTGTTATTTGAAGCAAAACTCGGTGAACTTTTTACCATAAGGACTGCCGGAGGGATTATAGACAATGCCGGTTTGGCATCTTTAGAGTATGCTATAGAATATTTAAATGTCAAAACAGTGTTAGTGTTAGGGCATACAAATTGTGGTGCAGTAACACATGCGCAGGAGGAGCTCATTCACAAACACCAACCTCCAAGTCATGAGAAGTCGCATTTAGATGATGTTATTTCAGAAATATATAAAAATATCGAAGGAAATAAACAAAATTTGACAGATTTGAATCACGCTATAATTGATAATCTCAAAGCCCAAGTCAATAAAATAAATGAAGATCCAGTAATAAGTCGTTCAAATGCAGAAATTCTTCTTTATTTATATAATATAGAAACGGGCACAGTAAGCCAAGTAAAAAAAGATATCGAATTCAATGTAAGAAAAAAGAAGCTGAAAAATCTATAATTATCCAAATTTTTCAATTTCATATATTTTTTCTTTGCTTATTTTATTGAATATAACCTTTATCTCTTTTTCAATGTTTAATATAGGAAATTTTTCTAAAAGAGACAGTTTCGGCTCTTCTTCGATATCAAAATAAAAAAGTATATCCATCGCTGCTTTCGGTGCAAATGGCCATAACATTATACCTATATCATATATTATTTTAATAACACGGTTTAATATGCTAGATAGTTTATCCGTATCCTCTTTATTCATAAGTTTCCATGGTTCAGTGTTACTTATTATTGTATTTCCTAAGTTTGCCATTTCAATCACTCCATTTAGCGCTGACTTCAGTTCAATTTTTTCAAAAGATTCTTTATAATCCTTAATAATCTTGTCTACTTCTTCATCACCATTGTCGCTAATTTTATTGAATACAATACCACTCTTTTTAGCTAAAGTCAAAACCCTATTCACAAGATTCCCTATCTTGCCATTCATTATATTATTTATTATTTCTTTTAACATTTCAACACTGAACTCCGAATCGGAATTTTCAGGATAAAGATAAATAAGAACAAATCTCCAGTAATCAGGCTCGGCAATCCCCAATGCAGACTCAAGATTTAAACCTATGCCTCTGCTTTTAGAAAATTTTATGTTTTTGGAAGTAAGATTCTCACTAGATTTTATTATGTACGGTAAGGTGTAATCCATATCCGATCCCAACAAGATTCCTGGAAACATAAGGGTATGAAATTCTATATTGTCTTTTCCCATAAATTGGATAAGCCGTGTTTTATTATCCGTCCAGTATTCACTCCATTTTGTTTTATTCCACTCCTTTGTAATTCCAATATACCCTATAACCGCATCAAACCAAACATAAAAAACAAAATCCCTATAATTTATTAAAGGCACCTGAAAACCCCATTTCATATTTCTTGTTATATCCCTTGGTTTTAATCCTTCGGTGTTTATAAGACTTAATGATTTGTTTATTGCATTCTTGCTCCAGCCATTTATACTCGAATGGATTATAAATTCTTTGATTTTATCCTGAAGTTTATCCAACGCTATGGCAAGATTTTTTACTTTAAGAAATTCTATTTTTTCAGAGCCACATATCATACAATGAGGATTTATTATCTGTGTAGGGGATAAAAGTTTTCCGCAATCGTCACATTGGTCTCCCCTAGCATGAAGGCCATTGCAATATGGGCATATCCCCTCTATTAACCTATCAACAAGAAACCTTTTGTCTTCCTCGCAATAAGCCTGTATTTCCTCTCTTTCAATTATATATCCATTTTTGTTAAGCGCTTCAAATATAGCATATACGGTTGCTCTGTTTTCTTCCGTATCTGTCTTTCCATAGTAGGTAAATGTGCATTCATATCTGTTAAATATATCCTTTATTATACTATGCATTTTATCCGCAAGCTCTTTCGGCGTTATTTTTTCCTTTATCGCCCTAAGTTCTATAGGAGTACCATGCTGATCAGAACCGCAAATGAATATTGCGTCTTCGTTTTTCATTCTTAGATATTTATAGTAAACATCGGCAGGCAAGACCGAACCCACAAAATTTCCAAGATGTGGTATACCATACACATACGGCAGAGCTGATGTCACTATTGTTTTTGTCATTGAACCATCAATAAAAACATTATAATAATTTGCATACACATTTTTTAATATTCTTTTATTTTATTGTTGAAAATGGTAAAAACAATTATTATAAAAAATTTACAAACATATTTAAATATTACCATAATATAATATATTATATCATAAAATAACATTTTATATTTTAATCGGTGTTAAAATGAAAAAACAAATATCTATAACTTTGGACTCAGAGCTTCTTAATAAAGTAGATGTTTTTATAGACGGGGCCGAAATAAGAAACAGGTCTCATGCAATAGAAAAAATTTTAAGGTCTGCCGTTTCCCAGTCAAATCCAAAAAAAGCGGTGATTTTTGCTGGCGGACCCACTATAACTATCAACAGGCATAAATTACCTAAACCAATGGTAAATATTCTGGGCAAACCAATATTAAGGTATATTATTGAGGAACTCAAAAGAAACAACATATTTGATATAATATTAGCAACAGGAGAGGATAATGACAGCATAATAAAATATTTCTGGGATGGTTCCCAATTCGGAGTTCGTATAAAATACATAAAAGAACCAATGGATGTTGGTACGGAGGGCGCACTCGCAAACATTATTGATTTAGTTGGTGGAATTCGTTTTTTTGCGCTCAACGGCGACCATATATTCAGGATGGATATGGGTAACATGTGCGAACAGCATGTAAAATCAGGTTCGATGGCAACCATGGCTCTCGTAACTTCCGATTCCCCAACCAGATTTGGCGTTACAAAACTTGAAGGGTATAAAATAATTAATTTTGCAGAAAAACCCCCAAACACGGAAAATGAAAAATCTGGTTTGATCAATGCAGGAATTTATATATTCGAGCCTGAAGTCAAAAATTTTATAAAAAAATCAGAAAAAAAATCAATGCTTGAAAATGGGTTATTCCCGATGCTTGCAAAGACCGGAAAACTGTCAGGTTATATACATTCTGGGATATGGCATTCTCTTGATAACAACAAAGATCCAAATTTTGATATAAAGAAAATGACCGAATTGGTATCAAATAATAAAATTAATGTTTAGGTGTATTAACATGGTAATCGGAGCAATACTGGCTGGAGGTTATGGAAAAAGATTAGGTTCAATTACAAGCGAGATCCCAAAACCCTTAATAGAAATAAAAAAAGATTGGACAATTATGCATAAACAGCTATTTGATTTTAAATATATCGGAATAAAAGAAGTTTATCTGCTTGTCGGGTATAAAAATGAAAAGATAAAAGAGATTTTTGGGGATGCATGGAACGGAATAAAACTTCATTATCTTGTGGAAAAAGAGCCAAAAGGCACTCTTTATGCAATTAATAATTTTCTGAAGCATATTGACACTGATTGCCTGATAAGAAACGGGGACATAGTAACTGACATAAATTTTAATGAATTTGTCAATTTCGCGGCGCAGTCTAACTATGATGCATCAATAGTGCTTACAAAAATGCGTAGCCCATACGGAATAATTAATCTTATTGATGATAAAGTAATTGAATTTGTGGAAAAGCCTATTATAAACAAATATATAAATGCCGGAATCTACTATTTCAAAAAATCATCATATGAATATTTTGATAGGGAATATGATGGAAGGGACGTGGAAATGACTGTTTTCCAAGATTTAGTCGCTTCAAGGAAAATGAACGCGTATATTGAAAATAATGTGTTTTGGCAGTCAGTCGATAGCATAAAAGATTTGGAAAATGTGAGAAAAGAATACGAGAATAAAGAAGACAAGCCGTGGGGGTATGAAAAGGTTGTTATAAATACAGAAAAATATATGACAAAAAAATTGTATATTAAAAAAAGTTATCAGACTTCAATGCATTATCATCCGAACAAAGACGAGACAATGCATCTTATCTCAGGTTCAGGATATATACTGTTAGAAGATGGCAGCAAAAACATGATGAAAAAGGACGAAGTGATAAGAATAAAACCAAATACTCTCCATTCAATTGTTGCAACAAATAATTTAGTATTGATGGAATATTCAACACCCCATCTTGAGGATACAGTCAGGGTAAAAGATTATTATAACAGATAATACCACTCATTATCCCTCCATGCGCATAAAAGTTCATTTTCCCAATATTTCCTTACCTAAGTAGGGTACAAGTAATTTAGGAACAGTTATTGTGCCATCATCGTTGACATAATTTTCCACTATTGCGACAATCAGCCTTTGCGCCGCAATCCCAGTCGAATTAAGGGTATGTACATATTTTCTTTCATTATTTTCATCATATTTTATGTCAAGTCTAAGGCTCTGCCAATCCGTGCAGTTTGAACATGATGTAATCTCCCTGTATTTCTTTTGCAATGGCATATATGCTTCTATATCAATTTTCTTTGCCGCCACAATTCCTATATCACCTGTGCATATGTTAACAATACGATAGGGTATGCCCAAATCTTTTACTATCTCTTCAGAGTTGGACAAAAGTTCATTAAAATAGCTCCATGAATCTTCCTGTTTAGAAAATATAAATTGTTCTACTTTGTTGAACTGATGGACTCTAAATATCCCCTTTGTATCCTTGCCGTGTGAACCTGCTTCTCTTCTGAAGCACGGACTTATACCTACATATTTTAAAGGAAGTTTACTTGCAGGGAATACTTCATTAGAATGCATTGCCGCCATAGGATGTTCTGAAGTAGATATAAGGAATAATTCATCTTCTAATTTTTCATATTCATTATTTCCAGAAATTTCCTTTGGATCAGATATCTTGTATAATGCATCCTCAAAATCCCCAAGGGCAGTAACTCCCCTGTAATATTCTTTTCTAAGCATGAATGGGGGTGATATCGGAGTAAAACCTTTTTTGATGAAAAAATCCAATGCAAATCTAAGCAATGACTGCTCAAGCAAAACAAGGTCGTTCTTTAAGTAATAAAAACGTGCTCCAGACACTTTTGCAGCCCGTTCTATATCAACCATGTCTAATTCTTTAAGTATTTCATCATGGCTTTTCCCATTTTTTTTATTTTTTTGCTCCCCCCATTTTTTCATCTCTATATTTTCTTCATCATTTTTTCCGTATGGCACTGATTCATGCAATATATTTGGCATATTCCAAAGAAGGAAATTTACTCTGTCTTGGTAGCTTGGCAATTCACTTTCGATTGCCTCTATTTTTTCTTTTACAACCTTAAGGGTATTTATCTTTTCTCCAATGTCTTCATTTTTTTTCTTTTTTTCAGAAATTTCCATACTCTCCTTATTCCTCTTTGCTTGAAGCTCCTGAAGTTCTGTCTTTAACTTTCTGATGTCCATATCAAGAT
>JAJYZM010000076.1 GCA_021799935.1 bacterium
ATTTCCACCGTTTCTGAATCCGTGCGAAAAGCTCTTATCATAAAGTTTCGACCTGTTTTCTTTGAAATATTTTCCCCTTAAAGCCTCTCCGACTATTAAAACCGCCATATTTTTGACGGAAAATTCCCCTGCTTTTTTAACTACGTCTTTCAATTCGCAATTTATTAAAATCTGGCTTTTAAGCGATACGTCTTTAGCAATCAGACAAGGCGTATTTTCCGGATAATATTCCTTTAAATCCCCGACTACGCCGTCGATTAATCCGAAGCTCAGATATATGGCCATCGTAGCCTTATGGCTCGCAAGGCTCTTTATATCCTGTCCGTCCGGCAGTTTTCCCGTTCTGCCTTCTCCTCTGCAAAATATTACCGTTTGCGAAACATCCGGCAATGTCATAATAGAATTATTTGCGGCGCTTGCGGCAAAGGCGGCGGTAACCCCCGGTATGATTTCATATTTTATCACCATTTCGTCCAGATAATTCATTTGTTCGTTTATAGCTGAATATATTGAGGAATCTCCGGCATGAAGAACGGATATAATATTTGGCTTCAATCCTATAAGATTCTCAAGCCTTTCCTTAATCTGCTCAAAATTAAGGATTTTCATGTCTATTAACTCCGCGCCCTTTTTTATAACCTTTAACATCCCGGGATTAATCAAAGAGCCGGCATAAAAAACTGCGTCGGATTTTTTTAATATTTTAGCGGCTTTTACCGTTAAAAGTTCCGGGTCGCCGGGACCAGCCGATACAAAATATATTTTAGTTCCTATTGATTTGCCCATATTATACGAAAACCCCTATAAGAATCGAAAAGTAATCGTAGTTCCGTTCTTTCTTTTCCGCAAAATCATTTATAAGCGCTGACTTCTCTATTAAATAAAGTTTAAGCATTCCTTCTTCCAATTGCCTGCCGCATAGCCCGTTAAACGCTTTTAAAATCTCTTTTACGTAACCGCCCGCTTTCATAAAGACTATAACCTGAGGCTTAGAAATCTTATCCGAGATAAACTTTATTTCTTTTTCTATTTCGGTTAAATCTTTTTTCACGGGAACCGATATTAAAACCGAACTGTTTTTAATAATATACGGTTCCTCTATTAATCCTAAAGAATAATGAAAGGAAGAAACGCCGTTTACTATCCTTATGTTTATGCCGTTACCCTCGCGATTTAAAGCTTCCATGATAGCATTGTACAGTCCCCAGTATGTGCTGTAAAACATAGGGTCGCCCAGCGTAACGTAAGAACAGACGCCGTCTTTGAGCTTTTCTATTATTTTAACGGCATTTTCCCCATATAAATCTTTATTTCTTCCCTTTGAGAGTTTCATTTCTACTTCTAAAGGAATAAGCCTGTTTTCGGGAAAATCCGATATTCCGGCAAATTTAAGGGCACTTTTTATAACATCGTAAGCTATTCTATTTTTCCCTCCGCAAACGTCTGGATAAAATATAAAATCGCTTTTGATGAGCGCATTAACCGCCTTTACCGTTATCAGTTCAGGGTCTCCGGGACCTACTCCTACGATAAATAATTCTTTTTCAATCATTTTCGGTTTTCCCCGGACTTTCTATATTTATATCGTCATGAGAATTTTCCGCATTTTCTTTTTTACCGGTTTCAATAGTTTTATTTCTTATTTTCACGTTTGGTATATCCGCATTATGTTCCCGTTCTATTTTGAAAGTAAGTGCTCTGCCGCTGGCGGAGGTGGAAGTTTTCGTATTTGTTTTTGGATTAGGAGTCTTAAGAGACTTTATGATCTTAACTATATATATCTGGTTCAGTGCCTGAAAATATGAATCTTCCTTAACGGATTTCAATCTCGAAACGTTAACGGAAATAATTTCGTATTTTATTTCTATATTGCCGTCTTCTTTTAAACCGTAATCTTTAATAAACGTCAAAACGGCGTTTAACGAATCTATCGTTATAACGTTAATAACTATCGCACCTCTATTCTTTAAAATATGAAGGGATTCTTTTAAAATCTTTCTTAAATCCTTGCTCCCTCCTCCGCCTATAAATATCGAATCCGCCTGTCCCGCTTTTACCGCATGTTTCATTGCTTCTGGAAGTTCGCCTAAAATAGGTTCGATATTATGCCTTCCGAATCTCTTTATATTATTTTTAAGATTGTCTATCTTAAATTTATTTTTATCTATTGAATAAACGAATCCTTTATGCGCTATCGCGGACGCTTCTATGCTTATGCTTCCGCTGCCGCACCCGGCGTCGATAATTACCGAATCGGCTTTCAAATCCATTAAAGACAGGCTTACCGACCTGATTTCTTTTTTGGTCGGTTCTCCCGCCGCGTGAATATATTTATCGTCATCTATCCCTAAGACGATGCTCTTAAGTTCGCCGCCGGCAGCCGAATCGGCATTTTTTTTATTTTTACCGGTTAATACGACTATATTTTTTTTACCGCTTATATCTTCTAAAATTTCTTTTGTAAAGCTTTTATAAATTTTTTCATTTTTAGTGCATAATTCGGTCAGAGCGTAAAACTCGAATTTTTCTAAAAAACCGCTTTCCTCTAGTTCGGTATATATTTTATTAGGGGTATTTACATCGTCGGTGTATATCCCTATTGCAGGCTTTCCGGAGTATAAAGCTTCGTATATATTTTTGAAATCCCTTCCGTGCAGGCTTATTATTAAGGCTTCGGACATTGGGATTTTTAATTTGGAAAAACCTGCCTGCATAAAATTGACTGCGGGATAAATTTCTATAAATCTTTTTTCGTTTTCTTTTAAGAGGCTTAATATCGTTCCGCCTATACCGAAAAAATTAGGGTCTCCGTCCGCCAGAATTAAGATATTCTTTTTACCGAGGCTCCCTTTTATGTAATCGGTTATAAATTTTATTTTGCTGTCGTAAAATATTGCGGCATTATTTAAGCGGCTTATGTTTCCGTTGTTTTCGAATATTATGCTTTTATTTATGGAAGAAATCTGTTCTCTTACCCATAAAAGGAGGCTTAAATCTTCTTTTTTTGCAAAGACGGCGTCGAGCCGGTTTTTTTTATCGGTAAATAAATCCAGGATTTGTTTTTTTGCCGCTTCTAAAAAACAGGGAGATACGCCCAATATATGAACTTTTTTTGCCATTTATAAAGTTTTTATCCTCCTTTGTTATATCTTAATGCCGCGCCTTAATCCGGCTTAACTGCTTTAAGCGCCGTTCTTTTTACGGCGCTCCCCCCGTAAGATATAAGAATAATCTCTATATTTACGCCTTCTCCCGCAGTTTTAGCTAAATTTTCCGCCGCAATGTTTAATATAGTTTCAAAAATAATATCGGAATAAATTTTAAACTCGTCGGAAGTTATATGGCTAAAAGCCTCCCTTGAAGTATTCGAATTAACGATAAGGTTATATATGCGTTCATCCGGCCGGCCCCCGCCCTTGCTTCCGCCTTTGCCTTCTCCGCCGCATATGCTTCCAACCGTTTTTTTAGCCGTTTCTCCGAGAAAATTTAAATTTAGCCTGCTGTATTTTGCGTTCGTGTTTCTTGCGCCCTGCGCTATCTTTATAATCTTTCCGAACTGGCCTGCTAAAATAATATTTTTTATGCCTTTTTTTACTGCTTTTCTTATAGAATACGTTATAAAATCGCCTATTTCTATAAAACTTTCCTGAGGCAGGTTTTTAATTATTTTTAAAGCTATTTTTTCGCTGTATCTTCCCGGAGTATAAACGCAGGTATCTATCTTATTTTCTGATAAAAAATTTAAAGACGCTTTTATCGTTTCGAGCCATGCTTTAGCCGATACCGGCATAACATAGCCGGTAGTGCCCAATATGCTGATTCCGCCTTCTATGCCCAGCCTGCCGTTTAATGTCTTCTTTGCCGTCTCCTCTCCTTCCGGTATATACAATACTGAAATAAATATTTTATTATTTAATAAATCCGAACCCGATGAATCCTTGTTTATCTTGTTTATCCAAAAGCATAACTCTTCTTCCGCGGCAAGCTCTATCATCGCAAAAGGTACGGGATTAACTGCCGGATAGCCTGCTCTCACCGGCAAGCCTGGTCTTGTCGCCCTGCCTACGCCTTTTGACGCCGCTAGTATCAAGGCGGCGGTTCCGCCTTTCAGCGGACATTTTATTATATTATAAACGGAAAACTTTTCATAATATTTTTTCAACCCTGCGATTTCGTTTTTATCGTTTTTATTGATTGCGGTAAAATCTGCGCATATTTTTATGCCGCCGGTTACGTCGTATTCGTCGCTTCCCGAATCTTTAACGGCAGAGGCTTTTGAAACTGGCGTTCCGTTTTCGTTCATACGGTACTTTTCCAATTCGGAGATGTTTAAATTAGCTTCTTCGCCGCCCGGCATTTTTATTTTTATATCCGAAAATTTTTCCGGCTCGAAATAATACCTTATCGACGCTTTTATAACGGCGGCGCTAGTGCTTCCGGTAGAAAACCCTTTTCTGAACCCGCTTTTAATATCGATATCTGACCGATTTATTTTGCCGCTCATTTATTTTTATTCTTGGACTGTTTTATCTTTAGCCATATGCTTAAAACGACGTCCCTACGGTAAAATTAACCCCTCCTGACGGCCAGTAAGGCTCTCTCGTAAGTATGAAACCGTAGGAAAAACTTATAGGCCCTATAGGAGACAGATACATTATACCCGCTCCGGCAGATTTATACAATGCCAGCGGCCTTATATCCTGAGTATTCAAAAATACGTTTCCTCCGTCCTGAAAAACAAAAAAATTAATATTATTATAAACCGGAATATTAAGCTGTAAATTATAATTTTCCATAACGTCCCCGCCTATCGGATAATTGTACGGATTAAGATTCACGACGCCGATAGAATCCTGTGGGAAACCTCTTACCGTCGTTCTGCCGCCTAAAAAAAATCTTTCGTTTATAGGCACCTGGGCCGTCGGCGAAAGAGGCCTTATATAGCCGAAGCGCACGGAGTACAAAAAAGTAGTGCCGTAAATAAAAGGTATGTATTCTTCGGTATGAAAAAAAATCTTAAAAAAATTAACCTGCGAATCGATTAAAAAATCCGAATATGTAAATCTTAACGTCGTCAGATTTCCGGATGTAGGGTTAAATATGTTATTTTTAGAATTATATATAACCGAAGCCGAAGCCGAGCTTATCCTTGTAAAACCGATGTCTCTGGGCGTTATTTGCACACCCTGATTCAACCCCGAAAGATAGTCGTAAAACATTCCGTAAGAAAGAAGCCCCTTTAACCGGTCGTTAAACCTCCTTATAAGAGAAACCGAGCCTCCTTCTTTACGCATAGTATAATTAAGGGTAATTATATCCGTATCGAGTCCCTGAGCGTTAAAAGCCAGCCCCCTGTAATTATATACGGCGCGGTCGTAATAGTTTAAAAGAAGGTTGGTATATATCGCGCTTTTAGAAAAGCGCGCGGATAAAGACTTGCCTGTGCCGAAAAGATTGTTGTTCTCAAGCTGTATAAAGCCTTTATATCTCGTATATGTGCCGTAGCCCGCGCCGAAGCTTAAATCTAAGGGTTTCGCGTCTTTCACGCTGACCGTTATGTTTTTATCGGGCTTTATATTTCCGGGATTATCGACTTTAATGCTCACGGAATTGAATATTCCCGCCTTATAAAGCCTGCTCTGCGTATCTATTATTTTTTTCTGGCTGTAAAACTGCCCTTTTTTAAAAAGCAGAAGGCTCTTTATATAATATGTTTTAGTGACGGTATTTCCTATGATTAAGATATTCTTT
>JAJYZM010000077.1 GCA_021799935.1 bacterium
GAAAAATCTGATTCAGGCAAGGTCTTTTTCGGAACTTTTAAACAAGGCGATTAAGGCTTATACAAACAAAAATATAGAAACAGCCGAAGTAATAGAACAGCTTTTAGAGCTTGCGGTAAAAATGAGGGAGTAAACATTAAATAAAAAGCACTACCCCATGCTTAGCAAAGATGATTTAATCAGTGCTTAGCAAAACGACCGTTAAACCATTTCTTCGCCGGTTTTATTACGGGCTTGTAAGATTCCAAGTCCGCTATATCTTCAGGTTTTTCCTTTGAAACGATAATCCAGGGCGGAGGCGTCGTTAAAGAACAGCCGCCTCCGGACATTCTCGGATGGTAAATTTTTATTATAGACGGTTCGTCTTTTGTGTGGACGTAAAACCATCCGCAAATCTTATCCAGATTTTTTATTTCGTCCATCCTTTCCCTTAAAAATTCGGCTGCCGCTCCGGCGTCCATTTCGCCCTTTTCGTCGTCCGTCTGGGTATAGACATAATGCCATTGCGAGCCGGAATTTTTAACGTCTTCTATAAGTTTTTCGACAGCCCCCCACTGCAAAAGGCCCGAAAAAGCTACCGTATCGGATTTATAAGGCATATCTTTTCCATTTTATTTTAATTTTATTTACATAAAATTATAACATAATGCAAGATATATTCAATATATAAAAAATTTTTGATTTATAAAGATACTGCGATATACTTAATTATATAACGCTTATTTATTGAAGTATTCAATATATGTTAAAAAGTGCGAAAAAAGCCGCAGGTTATATCAAAAGCTCCGTAATTAATTTAGCAGGTATGCGGGGTCTATTCAGAATAGCGTTAAAACTTCTTGTTAACGATAAAGGGAAGTTTTTGACTATTATTATAGGCGTTACGTTTGCGGTCTTTCTGATGAATCAGATGACTTCCATGTTTGCCGGAATCCTGGAATCGTCAGTATCTTCGGTAGCTAATGTGGGCGCACAGATGTGGGTAATGGATCCATCGGTGGAAACCGTTGCCAACAGCATTCCTTTGCCGGATTACGTGCTTGATTACGTAAGGAGCATTAAAGGAGTAAAGTTTGCGGAACCTATATATTTCGGCGGCGGACTCGTAAAATTAAATAGCGGGAAATACCAGTATGCCACTATTATAGGCTTAGACGATACATCCCTCTTCGGAAGGCCGGTTATAATCGACGGGAACATCAAAAATATATACGAAAGCCACGCTTTTATCGCGCTTAAAGACGCAAATTACAATCTGTTGGACAGTCCGCCTATAGGTACGACGTTTGAAGTTAACGACTACCGAGGAGTTATAGTCGCTCTTGCGAAGACTGCCACGCCGAGTTCCGGGTTGTTCGGGATACCCACGCTTTATACCACATATTCAAGGGCTACTCAGGATTTGCCGAACACCCGCTACGTTATGTCTTACGTTATTTTAGACCCCAAGAAAAAAACGGATATACCTTACATCGAACGAAAAGTCGGCGATTTAGGTTATTTAGCTTTAACCCAGGACGATTTTGAAAGCAAGATAAAGAATTATTATATATATAAAACCAGCATGGGCATGAATATAGGGCTTATGACGCTAATCAGCTTTATAGTGGGGCTGTCTATAGCCGGCCAGACTTTTTACGCCTTTGTTCTGGAAAATATGGAAAAATTCGGCGCCCTTAAAGCTATAGGTGCACAGAAGAAAGAATTGATATATATGCTTCTTTTTCAGGCATCCGTAGTCAGTTTTATAGGATACGGTTTCGGCATTTTATTATCTTCGATGATGATTGCTTTTGCCAAACTCAGGGTCCCTAATTATGTGGCTATGGTCAATTACACAAGTTTGACGATTGCTTTTTTTATGGTGCTTCTGATAGCCGGATTTTCAAGTTACCTCGGTATCAGGAAAGTTTTAAAAATAGAGCCTTTCGATATATTCAGGGGATAAATGGAAACCATACTTAAAGCCTTTAACATAGTAAAATGGTTTGGAGACCGGGATAATAAAATGTACGCTTTAAAAGAAATAAGCCTGGAAGCGCATTATAAGGAAATATTATTTATAATAGGCCCTTCCGGCTCCGGAAAAACTACCCTGCTTAGCGTAATTTCCGGAATACTCAGGCCAAATGAAGGCACCGTAATAGTTAAGGACAGGAATATATGGGAAATGAACGGAGACGAGCTTACGAGCTTCAGGCTTAACAACATCGGTTTCGTATTTCAGGATTACCACCTGTTTCCGAAACTAACTTCCGCCGAAAATGTCGCAATTCCGCTGATATTAAAAAAAATTTCATGGGACGACTCCATAAAAAAAGCATTAAAATATCTTGAAATAGTAGGCTTAGGCGGCAAAGGGGAACTCCCCCCTTATAAATTAAGCGGGGGAGAACAGCAGAGGGTAGCTATAGCCCGCGCTATAGTTTCCGAACCCGATTTGATTATTTTCGACGAACCGACCGCATCCCTCGACGGAGAAACAGGCAGGCAGATAATATCTTTCGTTAAATCGAATCTGCTGAACGAGTCCAGGACGATAATAATAGTTACGCACGATGCCAGAATATATGAATTTGCTGACAGGATTATCCATATGGAGGACGGCAAAATTAAACAATCCGATGAATGGAAAGGAGGCATGGATGAAAAATAAAATTATATATATAATTGCCGTAGCCGGAATTCTGGCAGGTCTTATAAGCGCATATATTTATAATAGAAAACTAAAAGTGCTTCCGCCCGTTTCGGTTTCTTATAACCCTTATTCAAAAGGAATATACTCCGAAGGAATAACTGAGAGCTATCAGAATAACGGGGAAAATATCAATATATTTCCCGAAGTTTCCGGCAGGGTGGTAAAAATTTTCGTAAAGGAAGGGGAGTTTGTTAAGAAAGGAATCCCTTTGATAAAAATAGACGACTCACAGCAAAAATATGCGACGGAACAGATAAAGGCGCAGGCGTATGCGGCATTGGCACTGCTTCAGGAGTTAAAAGCTGAGCCGAGAAACGTAAATTTAACCGTTGCGGCTTCGCAAGTTAAATATGCGGCTTCGCAGGTTAAACTGCAGAAAGACCAGCTGGGCAAGATTTTATCTGCTTACCGTCTAAACCCCGAATCTATCAGCAAAAATACCCTCGATACGGCAAAAGATTCTTATTACGAGGCAAAAGCAAGCTATAAAACGGCAATAGACCAGTATAAACTTGTAAAGGCTGGAGCATGGATTTACGACATACGGAATCAGGAAGCGCTATACGCCTCTTTGATGAAATCCTATAAATCGAGCGAATCGCTATTAAATAAATATATCCTTAAAGCTCCGGTCAGCGGCAATATACTGTTAATTAAAACGGCGGCTGGAGATTATATTTCTCCGCAGGGAAGCTACGGAACTTATACTCAGAGCTACGAGCCGGTTATTGTTATGG
The DNA here is from genome assembly GCA_021799935.1 of bacterium. The sequence continues at coordinate 3,436 of JAJYZM010000077.1, forward strand.
GCGAGGGTTCGGCGGACGTTATGGAAGTTAAATGCTATATAGATGAAATATTAGTATCCAAGCTGCCGCAGGGTTCAAGAATGAAGGCGGTGCTGTTTGTCAGGGGGTCCAACGTAAAGATTCCCCTTGAATTCGTCAGGGTCGAACCTTATATCGTTCCTAAAATAGAGCTTTCAAACCAGAGAACTGAAAAAGTGGACGTAAGAGTATTGCCGGTCGTATTTAAATTTAAAAAACCAGGGAACTTAAATTTATTTCCGGGAGAATTAGTTGACGTTTATATCGGAGAAAAAAAGTGAGATTAAAAATATTTTTCTTCTTTTTAATATGCTCGTTATCAGGGAGTATTATATTTTTTTCAGGATGTTCTTTTTTCCGCGCGCCGGAAAAGATTAAGGTAGCCTCGCCCGCTAAATTTATGAACGCATTGAAACCGTCGGCATATGCGGTAAAGAACGACTGGTGGAAAAATTTTGACGACCCGGTTTTGAACGCGATAGTTCGCCGCGCTTTAAAAAGAAATATAACATATAAGATTGCGGTTAAAAACATTCAGGTTGCCAAAACTTATGTAGAAGAAAATGAAGCCGGGCTATTTCCGCAGTTTAACCTTAATTCTTCGGCTTCGAGAAACCAACCCTCGTTATTTCAGGGACCCTTTCAAATTCCCCGGCAAAATATCTACAATATGTTCCAAATAGGCGCATCGGCTTCTTATGAAGCGGATGTATGGAATTCTATAGGCAACACCGTTAATCAGGCTAAAACCGGAGTAAAAATCGGAAGGGAGGACGCCCGCATCGTTAAACTTACGCTTTTAAGCAATGTGTCTGTATCTTATTTTCAATTATGCGCAGTTAGTTCAAATATTTCTATTCTGCGGGAGCAGTTTAAAACTGCTAAAAAAATATTATCGCTGAATAAGAATTTATATAAGAGCGGCATCGAAAATATCGAGCCCATCGATAACGCAGAAACGCAAATGAACAATATAAAATCCGGTTTGAATGAACTTATGAGGGAAAGGATAATAATTAAAAATACGCTTGCTTATTATCTCGAGGAGTATCCGGAAAACTTTAAAATAAAATTAAAATTTAAAAACTTCGGAACAACTGAATATTCTAGATTAATACCGCCCAATCTGCCGTCATCGGTGCTGGCTCGAAGACCCGACGTGAAAGTTGCCGAATATAATGTTTTGTCATATGCCTATGCAAAAAAAATAAGTCTTGCTAATTTTTTTCCCATATTTTTTCTGACGGGCGATTTCGGTTACACAAGCACCAGCTTGTCGGATTTTATAGCAAATACAACAAACGCTTGGAGTTACGGCTTGGATATTTTGGAGCCGCTGTTTAATTACAAAAAAAACATTGGGCAGTACAAAAGGTCTAAGTTGCAGTATAAACAGGCAGTTCTTAATTACAGGGACACGGTTATAAATGCTTTTAAGGAAACCGACAATGCTCTCGGGTCTTACGGTAAAGACAGAGAAACTCTGTCCGTTTATGAGAAAAACTACAGGTCTGCCGAAAATCTCGATAAAATTTATAAAGTCCGGTACAGAACGGGGATGGACAGTTATTTAACTTATCTCGGATATAAACTCAATCTTCTTAACGCCGAATATAATCTTACCAATCAGAATTTATTGCTCAGGGAAGACGTGATACAGATATATAACGTTCTTGGGATGGGGTTGAACCGGGGAAAACATAGCAGTATTAAGCCGCAGTAAGACAATAATATTATGCAGAATTTGCCGTTTATTTTAACTACATTGTTTATGGTTTCCGCAGTTATCGGATTTATCGCAAATATAGTCGGTCTTGGGGGAGGCATTTTACTAGTGCCGTTTTTTATTTTTTATATGCATTTATCTCCGGTTGAATCAAGCGGTTTAAGTCTTTTTACAATAATTGTCAGTTCCGTGGGGGGCACCATAAAGCATTTGCAAGAAAAAACTGTAAACAAAAAATTGTTCGCCGTTCTTGCCGGTTTTATGCCGCCGGGCGTAATAATAGGTTCTGTAGCGTCTAATTATGTAAACGTAAGGGGTTTTAAAATACTCTTCGCATTCATTGTTACCATTATCGGTTTTTTATCCTTGTACTTTACAAATAAACAAACAAAAAAAACGGAAATAATCGTAACAGGTGCATTAAGAAACTATAAAGGAAGTTCGAATGAACTTCTGTTGCCCCACCCGAAAATAACAGCCGCAATGTCTTTGATTGCCGGATTTTTCTCGGGATTTGCGGGGATTGGAATTGGCATGATATCGGGAACGTTTCTGACGTC
>JAJYZM010000002.1 GCA_021799935.1 bacterium
CTATGCAGAAAAAATTAACCCCGGATTTTATCTTCGGTTCCGATTTCCATCTTATGACTAATATATTATCGTGGACTGCTATAAGTATATTGTCCTTGGAAATTCCGGGCAGTTCGATTTCTATAGTAAGTCTGCTTTTATTCGTATATATGTCGATAGGAGCGGAGTTTGTCTTAAAAGCGTAGGGGAGGTCCTCCATAGGGAAAAATCCGAAGTGGAAATGAAAAATCCTTTCCACTTCATTTTTAAATTTAATCATCCTTCTGCTGAGGTTTTCGTTATCGTCAAAAAATTTCATAATTTAATTTCTGCACCATTCCGATTTTCCGATAAATTCTATTAATCCGTTTTTTATTTCATCGTTTTTTAATCCGAAGATTATCTGCGCTTTAAGCAGGTCTAATTTGTTGCCGCCGTCGTATCTGTTTCCTTCGAATTCTAAAGCATAAACGGGTTGAATCTGCAGAAGCGACTTTATCGCGTCGGTGAGCTGAATTTCTCCTCCTTTCCCTGGCTTAGTATCTTTGAGAAAGCCGAATATATCAGGCATTAAAATATATCTTCCTATTATGGCAAGATTGGAAGGGGCATCTTTTATGTCGGGTTTTTCGATTAGGTTTTCGACGGCGTATAACCCTTTATCAATTTCTTTCCCCTTTATTATTCCGTATTTTGAAACGTCTTCGTCATTTACCCTCTGGACGGCTAAAACGGAATATCGGAAATTTTTATATATATCCACCATCTGTTTCATAACGGGCGTATCCGAATCTATAATATCGTCGCTTAAAACGACCGCAAACGGCTCTTCGCCTACCATATTCTGCGCGCACAAGATTGCATGACCCAAACCGAGAGCTTCTTTCTGCCTCGTATATGTAAGGCTGATGCGACTGGATATTTCATCTACCGATTTAAGCAGATGGTGTTTCCCTTTTTTTTTCAGTAAAATTTCGTGTTCTATAGACCTATCGAAATAATCTTCGATAGCCGTTTTGCCCCTGCCGGTAATAATAATTATATCGGTAATGTCGGCGCCTATGCATTCTTCTACTCCGTATTGTATAAGCGGCTTATCGACCAATACAAGCATTTCTTTCGGAATTGATTTGGTAATCGGCAGGAGCCTTGTTCCGAGACCGGCGGCGGGAAAGACCGCCTTATTGACCTTCATAAAGTAAATAGCCTCCGTATATTTTAAATGAATGAATACTGCAATTAATATATCATAAAAAAAAAAATTATCAATACCTTAACTCGCATTTGTCAAGCTAAAATAAAAATGTCACCTTTGGGCTATAAACAAGTTTACTATTAAGTTTTTTTGCTATATAATGAACTAATTATTTACAGAGAGAGTAATTAGAAAAAGCCGGATTTTATTTCGATATCTATTTTGTCGAAAATCGGTCAAACGGTGTTTTTTATAAAGCTAATTATTACAATATAAATAAGTTACAATATGCGAATGCCGGACTTAGAATCCAGAGGAGCAATCCTTGCGGGTTCGAGTCCCCTCTTTCGCACCAAATATTTATTATTTTACTTTAGGAGGATTATTTTATGTCCGGTCACAGCAAGTGGAGCACGATTAAAAGAAAAAAAGGCGCTTTAGACGCAAAAAGAGGCAGGATTTTTACTAATATCATACGCGAAATCATTACAAGCACCAGAATAGGCGGAAAAGATATTTCCTCTAATCCGCGCCTCAGGCTTGCCGTAGATGAAGCAAAAGCCGCTAATATGCCCAAGGAAAATATAGAAAGGGCAATTAAGAAAGGTGCCGGCGAACTCGAAGGCGAAACTTACGAAGAGATAATATACGAGGGATACGGACCTGCAGGAGTAGCCCTCCTTATTGAAACGCTAACGGATAACAGAAACAGGACGGTTTCAGAAGTAAGGCACGCTCTTTCGAGACACGGCGGAAGCCTCGGCGAATCGGGTTGCGTTATGTGGATGTTCAATAAGAAAGGTGTAATAGGATTCGATGCGGCTTCCAATACCGAGGACGCTATAATGGAAATTGCCTTAGGGACGGGAGCCGAAGACGTAAAAACCGAGGAAGACGAAATTTTAGTTTACAGCGACGTAAAAGATTTCGAGAGCGTGAAATCCGCTTTCGAGTCTAAAGGTATAAAGGAAAAATTTTCAGAAATTTCATATATTCCGCAGACCGATATCGAACTTAAAGGAAAAGAAGCCGACCAGATGGTAAGGCTCATGGACGCTCTTGAAGAAATCGAAGGAATTCAGAACGTTTACTCAAATTTCGACATACAGGAAACCGAAAGTTAAGCCGGCTATATATAAATATTTACCTTGAACCGGAATTATTTATGCAAGGTTTTTAAATTATGGGCTATCGAATTTTAGGGGTTGACCCCGGGTCGAGATTGACTGGATGGGCTGTTTTAGACTTGCCTTATTTCGGCAAACCGTTCGAAATTATATCCTGCGGTTTGATAGATGCGGGGAAGAATAAGTTTCCTTCAAATCTCGGCAAAATTTACAATGAGCTTAAGGAAGTCGCCCTTCAATATCCGCCGGACTTTATGTCTTTAGAATCGGTCTTTTCCGGCGTAAACCCGTCGTCTTTGATTAAACTGTCGCAGGCAAGAGGGGTAATATGTCTGCTATCGTCGGCTTTGAATATAAAACTCAAAGAATATTCTCCAAGATTCGTTAAAAAAAGCATCTCCGGTTACGGAGATGCCGATAAAAGCCAGATGAAAGATGCACTGAAGCTTATTTGCGCCTCTAACGGCGCTAACGTAACGGATTTTTTAAACCGAAATCTTGACGATAATATATCGGATGCGCTTTCGATTGCAATTTGCTGCGCTACCGATATGGCTAATTTCGTCGGCATATAATTATATATAAAATGATAGCATTTTTGCGCGGAACGTTAATTTACAGAGATATTGAAAAATCGCTTATTATTCTGGAAACGGGCGGGGTAGGATACGAGGTATATATGCCGATGCCGAATTTTGAAAAAAATTCTGCATACGTAAGCGAAGGCATGGTTCTGAGCCTTTTTATCCACACCTACGTCAGGGAAGACAGAATAACGCTTTATGGTTTCAATACCAAGTTTCAGCGGGAAATTTTTTCGCTTCTTTTGGACGTAAAAGACGTTGGTCCTAAACTTGCCGTTACCATCCTTTCCAGCATAGATGCCGGAAATCTGATAAATATTCTGACCATGCAGGATATCTCCGCACTCTGCGCCATTAAAGGCATAGGACAGTCTAAAGCAGAGAGGATAATAATGGAGCTTAAGAATAAAATACTAAAGAAATCCGCGGCGTTTAACGATATAAAAGCAGGGGACCTCTGTATAGATAACGGTAAATATAGGGAAAGCGAAGATGCAAATTTAAATTCGGAAAAATTACGACTGACTCCGGAAAATAAAAACGGAGGCGAAATAATAAACCAGACGATACCCGCTGAAAAACAGCTTTCCGATATAATAATGGAATCCGCTCAGGCGCTTGAGGCGCTCGGCTATTCGAGGCTCGATTCCTTTAACCTTGCAAGCAAGGTGTTCGGCGCTATTAAATCTAAAGGAAACGTTCCCGCCGCTACCGAAGATTTAACCAAGGAATGCTTAAGGCATATATATTCCAAGAAAAATTTATAAATATTATTATGGCATCGTTCAAAAAAGAATTTAAAAGCGCGGAAGACGAAAAAATTACGAAAAATGCATCTGAAAATGCGGACGATGCGGTGTCTGCAGTTTCTCCTGAAAAAGATGAAGCGGGCGATTTCGACAACCCCGTAAGGCCGCTATCATTCGACGAATACATAGGCCAGACGAAATTAAAGGAAAACCTCCTGATTTTTATAAACGCATCTAAAAAAAGGGCTTCTAATCTCGGTCATCACGACCTCGACCACCTGCTGTTTTTCGGACCTCCCGGCCTCGGCAAAACCACTCTTGCAGGAATTATAGCAAAAGAACTCGGGGTGAACATTAAAATAACGTCGGGGCCTTCGATAGAAAAGACGGGCGATATAGCCGCTCTTCTATCCGCAGTTTCCAACGGCGATATAATCTTTATCGACGAAATACACAGACTGCCTAAGCCTGCCGCAGAAATGCTTTATCCAGCTATGGAAGACTTTAAGCTAGACATCATAATAGGCGAGGGGGCAACGGCTAAATCCATAAGGATAAATCTGCCGCGGTTCACTCTCGTAGGCGCAACGACGAGAGCCGGGCTTATTCCGTCGCCCTTAAGGGACAGGTTCGGTTTTACCGCCCGTCTTGAATATTACGACGAGGACCAGCTTGCCGCAATAATAGCCAGAAGCGCAAAACTTTACGGAATAGGCATCGAAAACGCCGCCGCCGCCGAAATATCCCGCCGTTCCAGGGGAACGCCCCGGATAGCCAACAGGCTTTTAAGAAGACTCCGTGATTATATGGCTCATCTTAAAGAAAACCGCATAACGCTCGAAGTTGCTAAATTCGGCATTGAAAGCCTCGGAATAGACGAACTCGGTTTGGACGCCAACGACGTTCTTTTTTTGAAAACCGTAATCGAAAAATTCGGAGGAGGGCCCGTAGGTATCGAAACGATAGCGCAGGCTATGAACGACGAGAAAGACACGCTTGAAGACGTCGTAGAGCCTTATCTTGTCGCCTGCGGTTTTATACAGCGGTCTAAAAAAGGCAGGGTTGCTACGGAACTTGCATACAAACACTTCGGTTTAATAAAAGAAGATTCGCTGTTTTGATTTGCTTTGCAAAAACTGCGAACTATTATACGCATTACGACGGCAAATATATGTGAAAAATAGTTCGCATATTACCTTAGAGCAATACAGTATAAAGCCTTCCACCCATCCGCAATAAATCTAATTTATTGCTTTTTTTAAATAAAACGTAACAATAAAGAGGGACCTGATTTAAAATCTGTTCTCTCTTATACTTTTATTCATTATGGCATATTTATTGCATTTAAAACTTTATATTTTATATTTATTTTATTTAGAGGTTTAATTGAACATGGAAAACTATGCGGTATTAAAAGAAGAACAAAACGAATTTCAATGCACGGTTTCAAACATACTTTATTTTAAGGGGATAGGTCTGCACACCGGAAAAGAGGCATCCATAATCGTCAAGCCGTCGAAAGCCGATTCCGGCATCACGTTCGTCAGGAAAGACTTGAATCCCAACTTAATAATAAAAGCTAAAGCGGATAACGTATGTTCGACTTTGCTCAGAACCAGCATCGGTCTTAAAAAGGAAGGAAACGCTAAAGATGCCTCCGGATGTATTTCAACCGTAGAGCACTTGATGTCGGCGCTTTGGGGCGCCGGGATAGACAACGCTTTAATAGAAGTTTACGGATGCGAAATTCCGGCTATGGACGGAAGCGCGAGAGTCTTTTACGAGTCTTTTTACGAAAGCGGCATCAAAGAACTTAAAGCAAAACGAAAATATATCGAAATACTTAAGCCTATCGGCGTAGACAGCGAAAACGGGGACAAGGGACCGTCTATAGCGGTATATCCGTCCGAAGATTTTGAAATATCCTACAATATGGACTTCAGCCATCCCTTAGTGCAGTCGGGTTCGTTCGATATGAAAATAGACGGATTCAATTTTTACGGCGAAATTTCCAAGGCAAGGACATTCGGATTTTTAAAAGACGTAGAATATTTAAAAAAGGGCGGTCTTGCATTGGGCGGCAGTTTGGACAACGCTTTAGTACTTGACGAAACATCCGTTCTCAACAAAGAAGGCTTGAGATACAAAGACGAGTTCATAAGGCATAAGGTTCTGGACTTAATCGGAGATTTATACCTTTCCGGTTATAGAATCAAAGGAAAGGTGCTGGCAAAAAAAACGGGGCACGATATGAATTCGAAAATAGTAAAAAAAATCGGGGAGCATTTAAACAGCGTTCCGCTTGCGGCAGAAAAAAAGGAGGATAACGGTTTTATTAATGTAGGGAAGGCCGCCGCAACCGTTTTTGCATAAGAATTATCCGTATATTAGAATATTTGAATAGTTTAATATATAATAATTTTTTTTTAAAAAACTATTAATTTTTCTTGACAAGTTTATTGCAGATATGATAACTTTTAATTTACGTTTTTGTTTTAGCATTAAGCGTGATAGTTCGTAGGGGGACTATTGAGTTATTTAAGATTTCAAAAATTAAAAACCGAATCATTAAGGGAGGTAAAGATGAAAAAAAGATTTTCAATACCGGTATTGGTCGTAGCAGTCGCAATAGTCGGTTTTTTTTTAAGTTTAACAATGTCTTCTAAGTCTTTTGCCGCTTCACAGGCAAACAAGGCAGGGGCCAGCTTTTCTTTGTCGGGGCAGTATCTCGGCATAGGCGAATGGTCGCAGAATCAGGCCCAGGCGTTCATGAACAATAATACGACGCCGAACCAGAACACATTTCAGGCGTTTCTGCAGAGATTAAGACTTAACACGTCTATCAGTTATGACAAATTGGCCCACGGCATGCCTCTCGCCGCTTTATTCGTGCAGGCGGACTTGACGAATGCCTATAACGGCATTACCGACGGTTATGGCACTAACGGTTATTATATGCTCGGCGGAACTCCTGCTCCGACCGGTTTTAACAACGACTTCAACACCTTTGGTTTAAGGCAGGCTTACATCAGATTAATTACCCCGATAGGCGCGATTATGTTCGGTCGTATGCCCGTTAAGTTCGGTCTCGGAGTCGCGGTCAACACGAATGCGGACGGGCTTGGCGATTTCCTGCCTTTGGGCAATATCGGAGTGTTTGCGGGAACGTTGTTCGGAAGCGAAGTTAGCGCGTATAATACCGCATGCAATTCTGCTGAATCCACAAATTGCACATTACCTGGAACAACCGAGGGATATTATCCTCCGGCAGCAGCAGGATATACGCATATTCAGATGGGAACGATACCGACTATCGAAGTTATGACGATGAAACCGATTAATGATATATCTTACAGCGCTTGGCTTACAGAAGCCCATTTAAATCAGTTTGAAGCCGCTTTATCTTCCTCGACTACTGCTTATAACGGCGGTTCAGCTTCAGGAACTTATAGTGCAACAGGTAATATAAGTTCGTTTAATCCTACCGCCAATATTACCTTTGGCGGATTATCAGTAAAGTATTCAAATCAGGGAACTAAGTTTGCAGGTGAGTTTGATTATTTTAGAGGAGAAATCATTGCGTCAAACCAAGCAATTACAAATTATGGCAGTAATTTTGCTCCATATAACAATCCTATTCCCGGCGTTACCTCTACAGATAATGTAGTAATAAATGCCGGTTATATGGTGCCTGTCCAGCCCAACGGTGCTAATCAATATGACGGAATCAATTCCTATGACCTGTATTTAATTGGTTCTAAACTGTTGCAAACTTCGACGCCAGTTCAATTAGGAGCGAAATTTGGTATAGGCGCTCCTATCGCTCAGGGCGATTACAACTTTACATATTATTCGACTATTCAAAATACTAAAACATTGTTCGGCGATGTTATCGGTTCGTCATGGCAGCCTATACAGTTTAGCGCTCCCGGAGTTAGTTATATATACGGCGGTGCCGCAGGTGAAGCGGTGGGTCCAAACCTTGCAAATAAATATGTAATTATGGTTGACGCTAAAGAGTTTTTATCGTCCGATAATACATTAAAAGAATCATTAATTCATGCTTCATGGTTGCAAACTTCAATAGATAATGCCCCAGAATTTGGAGGCTCTAATATTGGAACGGAATTTGACCTTAACTTTACTCATCACTTTACAAAAACATTGGCATGGCAGGCATGGGCATCTTATGTTTGGACAGGTAGCGGCGTAGAGTCTTCAACTACAACTTATAATGAATCAAATGTCCAAAATCCTAATTATCCTATTTATGATAAGACTACTGGTAAATATTATCAGCCAGTGTCTTCATTTTCAGGTGCAACAACTAAAAACATAACTGCTCTAGGAACGGACATTTCATGGAATTTCTAATCCGATAAAAAATAAAAGGTGCCAGATTTATTTACTCACTCCCGACCGCGTCAAACGCAGTCGGGAGTTTTTTAGTCCGTTATATTAAGTAGTGAACTAAATATATTCTTATATAATAATAAGCAGTGCCTGTCTTTAAATATCATTTCCAGCGGTATTCCCTACATTTTTCTCCGCTTCGGTGTTTGAACATTCCGAAGAATTCTCTAATAATAAACTATATTATTAGCATCCTTTTTTGAAATAATTCAATCAGTCTTATAGCATTAATGATATTTTAAGAACTTCCTCGCCGGATATCGTTGCCTTTCTTGCGGTAAATAGAAGCCATTTTCTACTCCTTAATTCGTATTAAAGTCGAGAAGAAAATCTTAAAAAAATGTTTAAAATACTGCGGTTTTAAAGTGGTGCCGAGAGGCGGAATCGAACCGTCGACACGAGGATTTTCAGTCCTCTGCTCTACCGACTGAGCTATCTCGGCATAAAATGTAGACAAAATAATTTAAAACATTGAATAATTAAGAATATTTATATTACCATAAAAATTGAGGCAATACAAATATTTTTTAACAATATTTTTTAAACTTTTTCATCATTTTAAGAATATCGCCTTGAACGGGTTTGCGTAAAACAGAATAAAAGTTATCAGGAGGGCGTAAAGGGCTAAAGACTCCATAATAGCCATACCGGTTATCATCCAAACTATTAATTTTTTTTCCATTCCCGGGTTTCTTCCCATAGATTCTAACGCGCCCCTGACGGCATTACCCATGCCGACCCCTGCGCCTATAACTCCCAAGCCGATGGCAAGCCCGCCGCCCAGAGCCGATAACCCGAAAAACAGGCTTTTCGATAAAAGCGCCGAATTATTTACTATGTGCTCATGAAGCGGAGCAGCGCTGCTTGCCGCTTTATCCGCAAAAGCTTTAATGCCTAAAACCGATACCGATAAAAACGTAAAAATAGAGATTAAATACTTAACCATGGAATACCCCCGGTATAATTTTATTTTTATTAATTGTTAATATTATTTATGATTAATCTTAATTTTCTTCTTCTAAAGATAAAGCGATATAAATAATCGCCAGCAGATAAAAAACAAACGCCTGCATTAAATCGGTAAAAATCTGCATATACATCATAATTGCCGGAATCGCCCATGGCAGTAAAAATAAAAGAACGGTAACCATAAACTCTTCGGCAAATATATTTGCAAATAACCTCAAGGCGTGAGAAAAAGGACGGGATAATGCCGACATTATCTCTATTATTATCATTATAGGCGCGATTATTATAAGCGGTCCGAGAAATTTTTTTATATATTTTGCTTTATGTTTTTTAATTCCGACGGCATGGGAAAGAAAAAATACTATAAGGGCTAAAACGGCCGTAGTGTCTATCGTAGCCGTAGGCGAAGTAAAACCGGGAATACTGCCGAGCAAATTAGAAAAGAGAATAAAAACGGCAAACGATGCTATAAGAGGCAAATATATGCCGCCTTCTTCTCCTATAATTTCTTTCAGGAAATATTCGGTCATTATAAATATAAGTTCGAAAAAACTCTGCATGCCGGTCGGAACTATCCTTAAATTTCTGCCGACGATGAAAGCGGCGGATAATATCAAACCCATCACGATAATCGTCATCGTCCAGTAAGCGGGTATTCCTGGAATGCTTATTAGAATAGGAGCTTTTAACATAACATAATTTTTAATTTACGCGTTAATGTTGTTAAACGGGAAAAATATCTGCAATACCGCCATGGAAACCGGAGTTATCGTAATCCCGGCCGCCGTAGAGATAAAATTAAGTTTAATAATTTTATAGGATATTATAAAAAAAAACAGGATTATGAGCAAGTCCTTTATCGCAGTAAAATTCAATTTTACGATATTTATATTTTTAATGTTTCTGAATAAATACAACGCGGTATCGGCAAATAGAAAATAAGAAGCCGCAAATCCGACAGACATACTGATTATAATATTTAAACTATCCGCACCGGCATAAAACAGCTTTACCGCTCCGCTTGAAATAAATACTAAGAACAAGCCGATAATAAATACGCGCAAAATTATATTAAATTTTAGCGATTTATTATAATTTAGTATTAAGTTCCCTTTTAACCGCTTTATATATTTCATAAATTCCGGCCGCAAAACCCAAAATTAAAAAAACTATAAAAAAAAGATATTTAAACCCGAAATATTTATCGATTTCTATTCCGATAAAAATTCCGATTAGGACGGATATTATTAAATTTAATCCCAATGAACTCATTCTTGTAATCTGCTTAATAAATTCTTTATCCATAAAAATAAACAAAGGCATTTGCCCTCTATAATTATATCTTATTTATGCAATAAAATATAATGAAACGGCAAATGCCTTTAAAATAAACTGCTTATCTTTATTTATGCAGCATATAATTATTTTTTGGCAGTCTTTTTGTTTGAAGGTTCAGCTTTTTTTGAAACCGAAACCGGAGTTCCCCACGGCAAAGAAGCGGGCGGCGTCCATTTCTTATGTTCCTTTTCAAGGTGCTGGTTATAGGCTATAATGTTTAAGGAATTAAGATAATGTACTATCCGTTTCCCTTCCGCATTCGTTATCGGACAGCCGTTAACGTCTTTCATGACGTGAATGACAACGTTTTTCCAATCTCCATAGGGTTTTCCGTTATATCTTTCTACCCTGTTTAACGTATGACAGATAACGCACTTGTCGTTTAACAGATTGAACCCCTTTTTTACAGGCCACGGATAAACGATGGCCGGAACATAATTCGTTCCGTTTAAATTCATGGTCTGGTATATTATTCTATTCGTTCCTCTTGCCGCGATTTTCATGTAGCCCATAACCGGCACGTTAACTGCAACGCAAAGTCCGCTCAATATTAAAAATATTTGCGGAAATTTCGAAATATTTCCGAATTTGAAATTAGGCGTAAGGTCTTTAAGATAATAACCGAGGACTAAAAACCCCGTTATAAAAAGTCCTGCCAGTGATAAATACTTAACGGGCTGCATATTTCCCAGAATGCCCATAGTAGGAGGAAGCATTCCGAAACCTAAAGAAACAAAGCCGACTATTATAAGGAATATTATAAGGCCGACGGAAACCGTAGGTTTAGTTTTATCTCTGCCGTTTATCAGCTTCCACAGCATATATATAAATTCGAGTATTAAAGCCGCGCCGGTCGTTCCCAAAAATACATACATAATCCACTGATATTTTCCGAGCATAATCCTGTTAAATCCTGAACTTGCGGTAGCTCTGAAGTGTTTAAACCAGCCGAAATAGATTACCGGATACATTACCAAAAACATAACGGTTATAATGCTTGCAAACGACCCGAGCCAGTCATAAAACTCTTTGTCGGCTTGTTTAGAAGCAAATATATACCCGATTCCCGCCCATATGGCAAGTAAAGCGCCCGCCAGAGCAAAAGTTTCTATGTTTTTCTCAATTATTAACAGCAAAACCATCGGTGTTCTTATAGCCGTATCCGGCGATGGACCCATTGTATAACTTTCAGAAATAGTATAAAAAATATCGGAAGCAAAACCGGATAGAAAAGCGATTATTCCGATAAAAACATTCCATCCCTGATGCCTTCCTGCCCCTTTCCTGTCAAATCCTGCATAGTATATTGCGCCGAGAACCAAAAACGCTAAAAGAAATTCCATCGAATAACCGATAACTCCGGGTTGTAGTTTATTCATGAGAATCCAGAAATTGGGAATTCCGTTTTTTAGCAGGCTTAAGAAATAAAAATACACTATCGTTTGTATCGTGCCTATTGCTAAAGCGCACATAATCAGAGACTTAGCAAGCCTGAAATACCTGTCTTCTTTTTTAAATATCCCTATGTACTGGGATATAAAAGCAATCGCCATAAAACCTAGCGCAAGCCTGTTTATAAATAGATTTACTATATCTGTAACACCTAAATTCATCGTATTTGCCCCTCTTTTGATTTTATACGGTAGCGGGCGCTTTTGGTTCGCCGCCGATTAATGTTAAATAAACTAACAAAAGGAGAAATAAAATCCCGAGCACCGTTGCCGCAGGTCTTTTAAACGGACTTCTCTCGTGTCCTCTGTCGATAAAAGGCAATGCAAAAAGTATAACAAATCCTATCGTAGGAATAAGGAAAGTCGAAAATACAATAAGTCCGTGGCCGGGGAAATATTTTAACAGTTCCTCGTTTGCAAGGAAATACCAGTCGGCTTCTGGAGCAAAATTAAGCGCAAGCGGCCTGTACATAGGACCTATTGCCGCTCCGTAAACTACCGCAAGTATATAAACTACGCCAAATACGGCTAAAGCGACTATTATATCCTTATAAAATTGGTCAGGGAAAAAAGGTACGGTGGCATCCGGATGTTTCCATTTATTTATGTCGTCGTCGGATAATTTGCTGTTTTTATATTCCAAAGCCATGCCTTGATGTCCTGTTTTTCTGATAAAGAGTAAGTGCATCGGTATGAACATAATTACTATTATCGGCAAAAGCCACACGTGGACGGCAAAAATATGCTGCATCGTTAAAACGGACGTTTCTGTTCCGCCTCTGACGATAATCCTTAAAAACCCTCCGACAACCGGAGTATGAGACGCAACGTTCGTAAGAACGTTAATCGTCCACCATGAATTTTCGTTGCCGATGAGCATATAGCCGGTCAAGCCGAGTACGACCACGACGGAAAATAAAACCATGCCTGCAACCCATTGAAGCTCCCTCGGTTTTTTATATGCGCCGGAAAAATACACTCTCGACATATGGACAAGAAGAAAAAATATCATGGCAAAAGCGCCCCATAGATGTATGCCGAGAAGAATATTGCCTAAAAGAACATGGTGTTTTAAATAGTACGTCGCATTTCTCGCCATCGGAAAATAGGGAACATAATAGAATAATAAGAATATACCGGTCGCAACTTGAACCGTAAAAAGAAACGCGAGCAGACTGCCGAACGTATATACCCATCCGCCCCTTCTCGGAATTCTTTCGCCGTTAAATTCTTTTATTAATTCGGTGAGCTCTATTCTTTCATCAAACCAGTTTTGAATTTTTTGAAACATCAAACCCCCCTTTCTTTTGGATTATCTAAAAACTTATTTTGGATCAATACGGCGCCGTTTTCTATTTTATAGACCCAAGCGAATAAAGGTCTGGGCGGGGGGCCTCCTACCACCTCGCCTAGAACGTTAAACATGCCGCCGTGGCAGGGGCACATAAATTTTTGTCTTTCAGGAATCCAGTGCAGAGGACAACCTAAGTGGGTACACTGATTGGAAAAGAAATAAAGCTTGCCGGCTATATCCTTGACTACTATAACCTGCCTTGGAAGAGTATTTACCGTCCAGCCCTCTTTAACCCTGAAATAAACTGGAACAAACTTCGGAACCAACGGCTCGATATTCTCTAAGTCGCTGACTTTTCCCAGTTCAGACCACACGATATCCCTTCTTTTAAACAGCGGATTTAATACTTCCCCCATAATCGGAATCGCAAGCGCGACGCCTATTGCTACGGAGATTAAACCGATAACGACCATCATAAAAGTTCGCCTTGACGGCGACTCTTCTGAACTTTTAGTCATTTTACCCCCTCCCCTTAAGTTTAAACTTGTGACTTTTTGTATTAATTTTTTCGGTAGAGTATAATTAATTGTGTAAATTTATTATGGCAAAAAGGACGCGCCTCATATAAAATAATATTAGTTTTCTATCCAGAAAAATTAGTTAATTTTAAAGAGTAAACATATCCATTATGAATTTTACCATTACAGTAACAGAAATTAAAGAACTTTTTTCATTAATTAAAGAAGAATCTCGAAACTATTCAAGATGACGGAACTTAATATCCAAAAACAGGCAGGTAAGTATCTCTCGCAAGTGTCCTTACAAAAACTGCAAGATACGATAAAAGGCTCTTAAACGGTCTTTACGCTATGTTTTTATCCGCGGAATAAGCACAAGAACCTTATCTGCCTTAAGCTCTAAATTAATAGGAAGAAAGGCTTCGCCTTCCGAGATATCTTCTATATCCAACAAAGATATTAAGCATCTCAAAATAGACGGAGCTAATTTTCCGATGGGAATTACAGACTCGATAGATAATACCCATATTCTTGCAATAATCGGAGCAACCGAAAAAGGAACAAGATATAATTTGATTTTTAATTTAAAATGATGTATAAAAAATAAAAACATTTTATATTATTTACTTTAATTAATTAATCTTATAGCCTGCATCAAAAATGAACTTGCAAAATGAATTAATCGAACGCTACGCAGAGCAATTTCCCGATTCAAGAATCGGGAAATGTATAAAGATAATAGAACGGGCGGCAAAGATGAAAATAAATCTTCTTATTCAGGGGGAAACCGGCACGGGAAAAACAACCTTGATTAATTTTGTAGGTAAAAAAATTTTTCCGACAAAGCCACTCGTAACGGTATCCTGCTTTAATTTATCGGGCGAACTTTTTCAATCGGTGCTTTGCGGACATCTAAAAGGCGCATTCACCGGCGCCGTAGAAACTACGAAGGGAAAAGCCCAAGCCGCCAATAACGGGGTATTGTTTTTCGACGATGTGGATACTTTAACTATGAATAACCAGTCCAAGCTTTTATATTTTCTGGATTATCACGTGTGCGAGAAAGTCGGCAGTACAATGCGGGAATTATTAAACTTATGGACGGCATTCTCCACGAATTCGAATATCGAAGAAAAAATAATGACCGGATTTATGAGGGAAGATTTTTATTACAGGATTTCGACTGTTAAGGTAAACATCCCTCCTTTGAGGGAAAGGCCTAATTTTATAAGATATTTTATTGAAAATTATTTAGACGGCTTAAAAATTTCGTACCGTAAAAAATTTATGGATGAATGCCTCGGATACGAGTGGCCCGGAAATATCAGGGAGATGACCTCTGCGCTGGATAGAATTCATATTTTAAACTACGACGGCTGCAAAAAGGTTCAATCGCTTAAAGAATGCGGCATAGATACGCGCGGGTATAAACGCAAAGGCGAAAATCCGGCGCAAAACCGTTCGGAAAATTATCCGGCGGCATTAAAACAAAACGGCGGCGGAGAAGATATTTTCGATATAACTTCCGAGAAAGACAGAATTATGTCCGCATTAAAAAAAGCAAAATACAAAAGAAATAAGGCATGCAAAATATTGGATATTTCATATTCTACGCTGTGGCGGAAATTAAAACGATACGAAATTTACGAAAGCCTCAGATAAATAAAAACCCCCCTCCGCTGTTTATAAAAACGCGGATGGGGGCAGGTTTACACAATCAAACCGATTGCCGATAAAATAAAACTACGGCCTGACGTTAAACTTCTTGAATATCCACACTTTTGCTATATCGACAAAGAACAAGTAAATTACGCCGATTATTAAAATTCTAAATATGTCCCCCCAGGAAACTGCCGTTATCAGGGGACTTCCTCCGCCGATACCGCCGATACCGTAGTGCGCCAGCAGGGAAACGAGTATGAAATCGGCGACGGTTGCCGTAATCATAAGTTTTGACGGCATGGACTTGTAAAAATAACCTCCGGTCCTGACGAGATACAAAACGCCCTGTCCCGTAAAAACCATTATCAGGAACACTATTGTTTGAATCTGTCCGGTGGGGTAATTTTTAGAGAGCAAATATATAAGAGCGCCGAAGGAAAAAATTAGTTGGAATATTCCCATGGGAACGGAACCCATTATCATATTCTTAATCTTCCAGTCGTTCGGTTTAGGAGAGAATTTCACGTTATCCGTCGATATCGACATGGTTACGAAGTCGTTGGTGAATAACAAAAGGATTACTAGAAGCGGAGTTATTATGAACGATTGGGACGGAAGTTTATGATAAAAGTAATTCATAAGAACGACTCCGAAAATCGTAAAAAACGAAATTTCTATGGTTTTGGCTATCTTGTTCAGAACCCACGTAGCCATTCTCTGAAATATTTCCCTGCTCGTTTTAATAGCGCCGACGATATCCGCAAGGCCTGGGTCTGTAAGAACCACGCTGGCTGCAGCTTTTGCCACGTCGGTAGAACCCGAAACGGCTATTCCGACCTCTGCCTGTTTAAGCGCCGGCGAATCGTTTACGCCGTCGCCGGTCATTCCGACGATATAGCCGTTATCCTGAAGCGCCTTTACTATGCTATACTTATCTTCCGGATAAATGCCGCCGAACACGTCGTAACCGGCAAGTTTTTTCTCGCCTTCTTTGGTTTTGCTGAGTTCAAGAAGTTCTTTCCTCTCGCAAACCCTGTCGCCGATGTCGAGCCTGCCTGCTATAGTCCTGGCGGTTATAGCAGTGTCGCCGGTCAGCATAATAGTCCTTACGCCCAGATTGCGGAGTTCATGGACGAGGGTCTTGGAATCCGGTCTTTCAGGGTCCATATAACCCAGGAACCCTAAGAAATCCAATTTATCGCCCTTTTTGCACCCGACCGCAAGAACCCTTTCCCCTTTAGTCGCGAGGCTTGTTTCAACTTGCTCGAATTTATATCCCGAATCTTTTCCGCCGCTGACCATTTCCCAGATGGTTTTGGGCTGTCCTTTGAATACCTGGACATCCTGACCGTTTACGTTGTAAACGGCTTCGGTTCTTTTAGTAGCAGGGTCGAACGGAGTGAAAGATACGCGCGTCCCGTCCTCTTTTATATTTAAAGGGTCCGAAACCTTAAATATCGCATCGTCTAAGGCATCCTGGCTCTTGGCGTCGCTTGCCATAATCGCATATTTTAACAATTCTTCTTTCGTATGTCCGTCAACCGGAGTAACGTCTTCAAGGATAACTTTGTTTGCGGTAAGGGTTCCCGTCTTATCGGAGCATAGAATCGTCATTGCCGCGGATTCCTCAATGGCGGAAAGTTTGGTCGTCAATACGCCTTTTTTGGAAAGTTCGACCGCGCCGAGCGCCGTGGAAAGCGTATATGTTGCCGGAAGGGCTATAGGGATAGCCGCTATAAGTATTACTAATATAAAAACAAGCGTGTCGAGGAGCGGGAAACCGTTATATATTCCGTATACTAAGAAAAACGCCAGGATAACGAAATCTATCGCCATCAGGTATTTAACGATTTTAAAAATCAATCTCGACAGGTTGCTTTTGGTTTTTGCAATTTTAACGAGTTCGGCAGTCTTGCCGAAAAAGCTGTTTTTTCCCGTTCCAACTACTATTCCCGTCGCTTCCCCCCTTTTTACTACTGAACCGGAATATGCAACGCTGCCCGCCTCAGCCTCGACCGGAAGAGATTCCCCGGTCAGAGCCGACTGGTCAAGCTGGACGTTGCTGTCTAATATTTTTACGTCTGCAGGAACGAAATCGCCCATTTTTAAAAGAACCAAATCATCTGGCACGAGGTATTTTGCGTCAAGTATGGTCCACTTGTCGTCCCTCATGACTTTTGCCTTGACGGCAAGCCTCTGCTTTAAAAGCTCGAGGGCTTTCTGCGCCTTTCCTTCATGAAGAAAGGACATTACCGCGTTAAATATTAAAAGCGCTATTATTACTCCGGCCTCAATATACTTTACCGATTCCTTAGTGGTAATCCCGGCTATAACTTCCAGTATCGCCGCAAACTCTAACATCCACGGAATAGGCCCCCAGAACCTTTTTAAAAAATCCATAACCGGATTCTTTTTTTCTTCCTCAACGCAGTTTAAACCGCACACTTCGATTTTCTGGTTTGCCTGTTCGGTCGTAAGACAGACATACTCGCATACAGTTTCCTTTTTTTTAGACATTTACCCCCCAATTTGTTTAAAAATATGGTTAATTTTAAAAAATAATGATATTATAATACAGTAAGATAAAATGCGTATTAAGAATAAAGAAGCATTTTTTATGCCATAAAATATTATTATACCGTTTCTTTTAGATACGACCGGTTTAAAATAAGGTTAGACCCAAATCCCGATTAAGAATTCAGTAATTCATAAATATAAGTTGACGAATATGAAATAAAATGAGATAATTTGAAATAAAATGATATATAGTGAACTTACTTGAAATTGGACAATCCGGCTAAATACCTGCCGATAGACGAATCCCTGTTAACGGAAATCTCCTCCGGCGTTCCGCATGCGATTATTCTGCCCCCGCCGTCCCCACCGTCCGGTCCCATATCGATTATATAGTCTGCCGATTTTATTACGTCTAAATTATGTTCAATTACTATTACGGTATTGCCTGCTTCTACTAAAAGATTCAATATGTTTAAAAGTTTGCTTATATCGTCGAAATGAAGTCCCGTGGTAGGTTCGTCGAGTATATAAAGCGTCTTATACTGTCCCGGCCTCGACAGCTCTTTCGAGAGTTTTATTCTTTGAGCCTCGCCTCCCGACAGAGTAGTAGCAAGCTGTCCTAAATTTATATAATCGAGCCCGACGTCGATTAAAAACTTTAGCTTATGCGCGAGAGCCGGAAGCGTATCGAAAAATTCATAAGCTTCTTTAACGGTCATGTTCAGGACGTCGTAAATATTTTTATTCTTATATGCAATTTCTAAAGTAGGCCTGTTATATCTTTTCCCCTTGCATACATCGCACATAACATAAACGTCCGGCATAAAAAGCATTTCTATTTTTTTTACACCGTCGCCGCTGCAGGCCTCGCATCTGCCTCCTTTTACGTTAAAACTGAATCTGCCGGGGTCGTAGCCTCTTGACCTCGCTTCTTTTGTTCCCGCAAAAATATCCCTTATGAGCGTGAATATTCCGGTATAAGTAGCCGGATTAGACCTCGGCGTTCTCCCTATGGGGGACTGGTCTATATTGACTACCCTGTCGAAATATTTTACGTTTATTATATCATCCGCCTCAAACTTTTTAAAATCCGATATATACCCGTTTTTATAGGCCGACAAAGCCTGATAGAGCGTATCTATTATCAAGGTGCTCTTCCCCGACCCGGATACTCCGGTAACGCATATAAAATTATTCAGCGGAATTTTAACGTCGATATTTTTCAGGTTATTCATCCTGGCGCCTTTTATTTCCAAATAACCCGATAAACTGCCCCTTCTGAAACCCGGCATATTTATTTTTAATTTTCCGGTTAAATATTTTCCGGTTAAAGAAGCTGGGTTTTTCATGATTTCTTCCGGGGTTCCCTGGGCTACTATATAGCCTCCGTTTTTACCCGCTCCGGGCCCCATATCGATAATATAGTCGGATTTAAGCATAGTAGCTTCGTCATGCTCGACGACAATAAGCGTATTGCCTTTATCGCGCAAATCTATAATCGTTTTAAGAAGCCGCTCGTTATCCCGCATATGCAGTCCTATGCTCGGTTCGTCCATAACGTATAGAACGCCGGTTAAACCGGAGCCTATTTGCGAAGCAAGCCTTATTCTCTGGGACTCTCCGCCGGAAAGCGTTTGAGCCTGCCTCGAAAGAGTCAGATATTCAAGCCCTACATTGGTTAAAAATTGCAGCCTGTCTTTAACCTCGTTTAAAATTTTGGCCGCGATACCCGCTTCGTAATCGCTTAAATTCAAATTTTTAAAAAAAACTAGGGCATCTTTAATGCTTAAATTTACAATTTCTGCTATATTAAGTCCGCCTACCCTGTAACTGAGCGATTCTTTCTTTAATCTGAAGCCTCCGCACTCGGGGCATATTTTCTCGGCTCTAAATTTTCTTGGGTCCAGCAGATAATTCCCTTCCGCTATATTTCTTTCAAGCATGGGCATGATGCCTTCCCAGTATTTTAAATGGAACGATTTATCGTCGTTCATGGCGTCGTAAAACTTTATTTTTTCGCCGCCTGAGCCGTATAATATCGCGTACTTTATATCTTCGCTTAAATCCGCGTAGGGGGTATCCGGAGCAAAACCGTAATGTTTCGATAAAGCGTTTATAATTTGATTTTTATAAACAGGGGTAGCATTTTTGAAAATAATTAATGCATCTTCCTTAAGAGAAAGATTTTTATCTGGAATAACAAGGTCTTCGTCAAAATATTCCTTATAGCCCAATCCGCCGCATTCCAAACAGGCGCCCTGCGGGCTGTTAAACGAAAAAACAGACGGTTCCGGCTTGCCGTAACTTATATTGCAGTCTAAACAAATCGAGTTCTCGGTTAATATCTCTTCCCTGTTTTCGTATTTCAGCTTTAAAATTCCGGAAGATAATTTTAAAGCAAGTTCTATGGAATCGAATAATCTTTTTTTATTTTCTTCTTTTATGACTAATCTGTCGATAACCAAATCGATATTATGTTTCTTTTTTTTATCGAGATTAATCGGCTCGTCTAAGTTATATTCTTTACCGTCGGCGTATATTCTGTAAAATCCGTGTTTAAGGTAATCGTCGAACTTTGCCCTGAACTCGCCCTTCCTTTCGATAACTATCGGAGACAAAACTATCAGTTTTTCTCCCGCCTTATTCGAATAAACCGATTCCACCATCTGGTCTACGGTTTTGGGTTCTATTTTTTTACCGCAATTATAGCAGTATGGAACTCCCACTCTTGCAAAAAGAACTCTGAGATAATCATAAATTTCCGTAATAGTTCCTACCGTAGAACGGGGGTTTTTGCTTACCGATTTCTGTTCTATGGAAATGGCCGGCGAAAGTCCTTCAACCGAATCTACATCGGGTTTGTCCATCTGTTCCATAAATTGCCTTGCGTAAGAAGACAGGGATTCCAGATATCTCCTCTGCCCTTCGGCAAATATAGTGTCAAAAGCCAAAGAGGACTTGCCGGAGCCTGAAAGGCCGGTTATTACTACAAGTTTATCTTTAGGAATTTCTAAGCTTATATTTTTTAAATTATGCTGCCTTGCCCCTTTGATTATTATCTTTCTGTCCATTTATTTCTGTTCTCCGATATCCTGCGGACTAATTTTACCGATTCGAGCATGCTTTGGTAATCCGCCGTATTCTTGCCGGCGATATCATAAGCCGTTCCGTGCACGGGAGACGTTCTTATAATCTTCAGTCCCGCGGTAACGTTAACCCCTTTGTTAAAAGAAAGAAGTTTAAACGGTATAAGCGCCTGGTCGTGATACATAGAAACTATTAAATCGAAATCTTTATATCTTTTCGCAAAAAAACTGTCCGCCGGAAAAGGTCCTTCTATATTTTCGTTTTTGTTCCGAAATTCTTCGACGACTGGTATTATATAATCTTTTTCCTCCACGCCTATCCTGCCGTTTTCTCCGGCGTGCGGATTCAAACCTAATACGGCGATTCGGGGGTTTTTTTTGCCGAAATCCTTTTTTATCCAGTTAAGCGATATATTTATTATGTTTCTTAATAAATCTTTCGTTATCTTATCGGGAACGTCCGATAACGGAATATGAATAGTCGCAAGAACGGTAATTATTTTTTTTGAATAAAAAAGCATAGCAAAATCGTCGGAACCGGTTAAATGCCCTAACAGTTCGGTATGCCCTCCGAACTTTGCCCCTCCTTTAAGCATCATGTCTTTATTAATAGGGGCAGTCGCAAAGCCGCATATTTTACCCTTTAGAGAAAAATCTACAGCCGTTTCTATGTACCGTTCGACGTCTTTTGCGTATTCCGGATTAGCCGCCCCTAACTTAACTGAACCGTAAGGCTTCGAAGATAAATCTATTACGTTAATTTTTCCGTTATTATAGGATTTTTTAAGAGGCGACCCGGGATTGATTAAATTCAGCGGCGCGTTTGTTTTTATTACTTTTTTTGAAATATTGGCTATATGTTCGAAAGACCCGAAAATAACCGGTTTGATGCATTCATTTTTCCCGGCAAAATATTTCGACGACTTTATTGCAATCTCCGGCCCTATTCCGCCGGGGTCTCCCATTGTAATGCCTATAAAACAGTTTTCTTTAAGCAATTTGAATTTTATTTTATTATGCGGCGATCAATATCTTAACGTAAGAATTTTTTCTTGCCTTTTTTAAAATCTTTTCGAGGTATTTATTTGTTTTATATTTTTCTAAAATAGAAAATATTTCGGGTCTTGCCTGTTTAAAGGTTTTAAAAGACCCCGTTTTTTCCCCGACGGATTTTAAGACGGCATAACCGAACTCGGTTCTTATAACGCCGCTTACTTCTCCAACATGCAGTTTAAAAGCCGTGTCGGAAAAATTGGGAGAAAGTTTATTTTTATAAATATAACCTATTCTTCCCCCGTTTTTTTCCGAAGGGTCTTCGGAATACTCCCTTGCAAGTGCAGAAAAACTTTTATTTCCGGATATAGCAGTCTCCCTTATTTTGGAAATTCTCTTGTATATTTCTTCCCTTAATTTCTTATCTGCATTTTTAGGTACGGCTAAAAATATGAGCTTCAAATCCACTTTAGGCTCGCCTCTGAATTCTTCTATATTTTTTCTATAATAATTTACCAGTTGGCTCTTAGTTATAACCATCTTATTGCCGTAAACTTTTCTTAAAAGCTCGACTTCCATAAAATGGTTTTTGACCTGTTTTATATATAGCTTTTTACTTATTCCTTTTTTAGATAAGAATTTAAAAAACTGTTTGACCGTAAAATTATTGGCAAGTGCTACGGCTCTTATATAAGCTTTTAACTGTTTAGGGGCAACATAAATAGCGGCTTTTTCCTCTTCCTGTTTAATTAAAATTTTATCTACTAATGCATTAAGCGCCTCTTTGGTTTTAGACATAACTACGTTATCTGCCTGAGTAAAAATACCTTGGGACGCTTCGTTTTGCATTTGCTCGTACTGCTCGAAAGCCTGCCTGTCAAATTTTGCAAATTGATACAAAGTAATCGGCGTTTTATTTACTACTGCTATTACCTGATCTATTATTAAGGCGTTTGCGTTTTTTATTAAGGCGGAAAATAAAACGAATGTTAAAACTGCTGATGTTAAAATTACAAAAATCTTACTTTTTCTCATTTTTTATTATTAAAACGGATATATCCGTCCTTCATTATTGCTTATAACCTATAAGCAAATGCGGCATAATAATATTATGCCGCATCTCCTTTATCGATATATATTTAACTTTTAATAAAACCAGCTGTACTTATCCTTGTTTCTTATTTTTAGGAAGCGGCTGAGGCTTAGTTTGACCGGAAACTCTGGGGGTTGCTGACGATAAATTTGCAACCGGTAAATTTTTGTAAAAATAATCGACTTTAGCTTTTTTTCTTAAATTGTCCACAAAATCTTTTAAAATTTTAGAACCTTCTTGTTGTTTCATTACCATAACTATCTGATTCTTTAAAGATGAAAAAGGTTTACGTTTTCCCGTTATGACGTTATTTAATTTTATAATGTCGTAATGACCTTCTACCTTAACTATCTTCGAGATTCCTCCTACTTTAGAAATGCTGAAAGCCGCATTATTAAATGCTGGGGTAGTTTCTTGAGATTTTATCCAGCCGAGTATTCCGCCGTTTTTGGCATTAGGCGCCGTAGAATATTTTTGCGCAACCGCCGAAAACGGTTTGCCGGCTTCAAGCATTTTATATGCCATCTGTGCTTTTTTAAAAGAATTTACCTGAATATAACTAACGTTAATTTTAGAAGGCAGGTTAAAAGATAGGTAATGCTTTTTGTAATAAGCTTTCGCATCGGCATCGGTAATCTTAACTTTTTTTGCCATCTCTTTATGCAATAAAAGCTGTACCAGCAGTCCCTTCTTAAAATCGGAAATCTGCGTTTTATAAGATTTTGATTTATTGACCCCTTTTTTTAAAGCTTCATTAACTAAAATCTGCCTGTCGACTAAACTTTTTAGAAGTCTTTTTTCTCCTGCCGGCGTTTCAAGATACAACCTTAGTTCGGGCGGGAATTTTGACATTTCCTCTTTAAATTTGGCAACTGTAATCGGTTTTCCATTAACTTCCGCTATTACCTTGGAAGATGCGGCAGGCTGTTTTTTTGCGCATCCGTAAAGACTCATCGATAATACTATCGAAAACAGGGCGACTAATAAAATCGAACCTTTAAACTTTTTCATTTTTCCCTCTCTTAAACAAATAGAAGTTAAATTAAATTATCTATATTAAAGTTAACACATCTGTTAAATATTAACATAGTCGTATAATCGTTGCAAGATAATTTTGGCCCTCTCGATTTTATCCTGCTTAGAATCGCGATGTTTAAACCTGAACCTTATTTTAAATTCATCTATAAAATTAATTATATAT
>JAJYZM010000078.1 GCA_021799935.1 bacterium
TAAAAAGAGCCGATAATGCACTTTATAAAGCCAAAAATAGCGGAAGAAATAAAAGCGTAATTTCTCAATAGAAATTAATTCATTAAATAGACTGAAATTATTAATTAATATTTAAAAAGCTAAAAATTAATTTTCGTTTCTTTTAGAAGTATTGTGCTCAATATCCATTAATACTAAAATTAATTCCGCATAGGCCCATAACAATAAAAATATAACTATCGTTACTATTATGCCGCCTATCAATGAGAAAAAGAACGACGATAAAGCCGAGCCGAAATTAAATCCGCCTCTTCCGAACATCTCCGACATTTTTCCCGCCTGGTCTGCCCACACAAAGGACATTATAAAAGTACCGATTAATCCGACTACCAAATAAACAAAGGCTGCTATTTTTAAAATAAAAGCTATAAGAGAAAGTGCGGGATATTTTGAGTCGTTATTTAAAGTGCCTCTAAACTTAAAGTAGGATAGGTAATTCATAAACTATTTCACCTCGTTTTAAAAATAATAATCTTAAATTTTTATATTTATATTTTTTTATTTGTGTTTATTTTTGTTTATAGATATTTTCTTCCGCCGGAAAAGAACCGTTTTTTACTTCCCTACCGTATGTTTTTAAGGCTTCTATTATTATAGGGCGGGATTCCGCAAATTTTTTAACGAATTTAGGAGGTTTTTGAGCTAACATTCCTACCGCATCGTAAAATACAAGCACCTGTCCGTCGGTATATTTTCCGGCTCCTATTCCTATAGCAGGAATATTTATGCTTTTTTTTACGCTTATGGCGGCGTCTTCCGGCATTGCCTCCAACACTATCATGAATGCGCCTGCGTCTTCGAGAGCCTTAGCATCTTCGACGAGTTTATCGATTTGCGAACTTATTTTGCCTTGGACTTTATAGCCGCCCAAAACATTAATAAACTGCGGCATAAGACCTATATGTCCTATTACGGGAATACCGCTTTCGGTAAGTTTTTTAACTGTACCTGCAATATTAGCGCCGCCTTCCATTTTAACGGCGTTTGCTCCGCTTTCTTTCAGTATTCTGCCTGCATTTGTCAAAGCCTGTTCGGAGTTTACCTGGTAAGACATAAAAGGCATATCGCATGCTAAAAAAGTATTTTTTAAACCTGCCCTCACTATTTTAGCATGGTAAATCATCTCGTCCAACGTAACGCTTATCGTATTATCTTTTCCCTGAACGGTAGTTGCAAGCGAATCGCCTACCAATACTATATCGACTCCCGCCTCTTCCGCTATTCCGGCTTGAACGTAATCATAAGCGGTTATCATTACGATTTTTTCGCCGTTTAATTTCATTTTAATAAAATCTTCGATCCCTTTTTGCATTTTATATTCTTATACCCATGATTTATATTCTAAAAATTTAGAATAGTTTTCTGAAACTATAGTAGCAAACGCCGCTGAGTAAAGTCTTGCTTCTGCGTTATCAGACCTTGAAGTAAGCACTACCGGCACTTTAAGACCGATTACTATTCCTGCCACTTTCGCTCCGGCAAGATATTCTAAATCTTTAAAAAGAATATTACCGGATTCTATATTTGGAACCAATATTATATCGGCATCGCCGGATACCTCGCTTTTGATTCCTTTTTCTTCCGCCGCTTTTTTTGAAATCACGTTATCGAAAGCCAGTGGTCCGTCAACAATGCCGCCCGTAATTTGACCCCTCTGCGCCATCTTGGAAATAATTGCGGCATCCATAGTAGAAGCTATCTTAGGATTGACTGTTTCCACCGCCGAAAGTATTGCCGCTTTAGGATGTTTGACGCCGATTATTTTGCATATATCGATGGCGTTTTGAAGTATCTGCGCTTTTTGAACGATATCGGGATTAATATTAATAGCAGCATCGGTTATAAAGATTAATTTCTTATAAGTTTTTATTTCCATGCAAAATATATGGGAAATAAACCTGTTAGTCCTTAATCCGCTATCCATGCGGATAA
Organism: bacterium; assembly: GCA_021799935.1. Next base: position 1,972 of record JAJYZM010000078.1, read on the forward strand.
GCTGATGCATTAATATATCCGTATGGATATGGCCCTTTATTATTACGTCGGCTTTTTTATCGGAGGCTAATTTAACGGCAATAATAGACGCATCGACATCGTTATCCGCGCCGATTATTTCAAAATCATTCGCGGAAATACTTTTTTCTTTTTTTTTGAGGAGAGAAATTATTTTATTTTTGTTGCCTATGAGCTTTGGTATTATAATACCCTTTTTATAAGCTAAAACTACCCCTTCAATGACAAAATCGTCTTCGGCAACTACTACTGCCGCTCTTTTGGCTTTAAACGATTTCGCCAATATTATTAAATCGTCTAATTTTTTTTGCATTTAAAATAGTTCTAAACGATTTTACTCAATACGTTTCCGGTTTGATTGGTTCCTATAGTAACAGCCTGTCCGTTGTTATTATACTGATTTTGATTTGCGGCTTTTCCGCCGTTATTACCGGCAGCCTGAAGACCTTGAATATTCTGGTTAAGGTTTGCCGTAGTTTGAGTAAGCGCGTTTACCAAACCTTGATTTAAAGTTTTTACGGTATTTAACGTTAATGCGGCGGTTTTATCCGCAACGTCGTTAGGACCGGAAATATTCTGATATTGTCCTTTATTGGCATTTGCTTGATTGCTTTGAAATAGCTGAGATGCCGTAGGATTTGAATTAATTCCCTGTACCATTTTAATTACCCCCATTTTTATAATATTTACTTAATTAATACATAAATAATATCTATGTTTTTATAATACCACAAAAAATTATATTGTCAAATCTTATCGATAAGATTAACTGCAATCTTTAATATTAGCTATACAATTTAATACAAAGTTTATTTATGCGATATTACCATTTTATTATTTTATGCGCTGAATTTAATATATTTATCTTTACGGCATCCGCAAACAGGGCATTTGTCCGGAGCTTCCGGCCCTACGTGTGTATGTCCGCAAACTGGGCATATATAAACCGTTTCCCCGTCAAAATCTTTACCCGCGTCAAAAAGTTCTTTAGCTTTTTTATAAATATCCCTGTGAATTTTTTCCGCCTCTAAAGCGTAGTGCGTCGAGAGCTGGGCTTCTTTCTCATTTTGAAACTTAGCGGTTTCGTTGAATACGGGATACATCTCTTCAATTTCGTAATTCTCTCCATTATATGCAGCCAAAATGTTCTCGCCGCATTTTTTAATACCTCCGAGAGCCCTCAAATGATTTTTTGCATGTATCAGTTCCGCTTTAGCTACAGCCCTGAATATGTTGGCTAACCTTCGTTTTCCCTCTTTTTCCGCCTCTTCCGAAAAAATCATATATTTAACGTGTGCCTGGCTTTCTCCTGCAAAAGCCGCTTTTAAATCTTCTTCAGTCATGCTTCTCATAATTAAATCTCCTTAAATATGGATAATTAATAAAAATAAACGTTAGAAACCGCGATAAAGTAATTTTTCATATACTGTAAATACGACCTGATAATTTTTCTATATCTCTTATATTCTTCCTTAGAAACAGCCAGTTTTTCGGATTCAAATTTATATGAACAAATTAATTCTGCTTTGTTATTTAAAAATTTACATTTCGAATATGCGGAACTTGAATTTCCCTTTAGTTTTAGCTCTTTAGGAATATAGTATATATAAGATTTCGCCGGAAGTTTAATTACAATTAAGCCCTTATGTTCAAAAGGATAACCTATGATTAAATTATACCGTCTTTTTCCTTTTAAGACAAGGCCGAGCAATCCGGAATCGATAGGCAATACGGAATGAAACAGCAACTTGTCTGCATTTTTCGTTCCGTAGTTCTTATCTTTAATTTTGATTATCAATTTTAAATTTTTATTTATATTTCTTAAATTCTTAAAATTAAAATCTTTAATTTGCGCACCCGGTAAAAAATTATATAAAGAATTATAAACTTTGATTTTTTTTTCGTAATGATTTATATTTTTTAGCGAAGATCTTTCGTAATTGGAATAAACCCCTTTATACTTGACTGATACCGTTCCGCTTAGCATCCCGTTTTTGTTTATTTTTCCTTTAAACAAAAATATTTTTTCGTTTTGCTTCGGTTTTTCGGAAGGAGTTTTAATAAATTTAAATTTATTTTGACCTAAAATAGCGGCGCCGTTTCTGCCGGACAACTCGAAAGGAATATTAAAAGCTTTGTAAGAAGATGAATCGGGGTACAGATAACTGCGGACATAGCGTCCGTTTTCTTTAAAAGTCAAACCAACCAAAACCGAATCAAACTGCTTTGGAGAAATTGTTTTCTTATTAAAACTAGTAGTATTTAAAGATGCGATTAATATGGGATAAGCGTTTATTTTTGCCGTTTTCAGCATAGCTATAAGGAGAGCCGCCAAAGATTTGGAGTCGCCGTATCCGTCGTTAAAAACAACCGGAGCATCATCCGGCATGTAACCGTTTATTCCGTAACCGATTCCTGCATATCTGAAAGTTTTGACAAACTTATCGTATATAGCTGCAGCTTCTTTTCTTTCTTCTATAATACCGCCGTTATCTTTGTTTTTATATTTTTTAATTGCGGATTTAACGAACTTTACTATATTTTTATCCGGTTTTTCGGCTTTTTCAAACATTGCGTTTATTTTATTCAAAAGAATCCGCCATGAAGTATAAGTCGATATGGATATATATTTTCTTAAATTTTTTTCCGGAGGCATATTGGATTCTTTTTTTATAGCGGAAACATGATTTGCGGAAATGCTTAATTCCGTGAATTTTTTATTCTTAAGTAAAACGGTTTTTCTTAATAAATAAGATTTTTTTATATTATGCAGATATAGATTAAGCTTAAACCCCGAAGAATAAACGAGCGAAAAATTAATTTTTTTAACGGGAATATCGTAAGAAAAATAGTTCGTATAAAAAACGCCGTTTTTAATAAGCGGTTTAAAATTATTAATTTCATAAGAAAAGTTGATTATAGAGCCGTCTTCTACCGCCGGCATAGAAAGAGTCAGGTATTTTATATCCGAGTAAGCAGGATAATTAACCGCAAAACCTGGAGATACAATATTAATAGCATGTTTTCCTATAGGAATTTTAAACATTCCGTTAAGCAAAGTATAAGCATATAAAAATTTAATTTTTTGATATTTCGTCGAAAAAGGTATAACGACTTCCGAATATTTGTTTATACCCCTTTGGGAAAGTATTTTTAAAGACTCTGCGACATACTCGCGCAATTCGTAATTTTTATTAAGTTTTAAGACAACGTCTTTTTTTATTATATACGCTCCGTATTTTTTGTATACTTTTTCAATGTTTTTCCTTTTATTTTTTTTAACCGCAACGGACTTCTTATTTAAAGTTTTATAGGAAAAAGCAGGGTGCGTATTTGCTATATTCAAAAATGCCGTAAAAAATACCGTTATAAACATAAAAAACAAAACAGATTTTAATTTATTATTTTTCATCGATGGCAATCCTTTTTTAATTTAAAAATTTAGTTAGGTTAGTAAGCATATATGCATATATAATATATTGTATAAATATAAAATCAGTCTTTAAAATTACAAATCGTATAAATACCGCATTTATCGCAATCCGACCTGCTGCCGCCTTTTTTGCATATATCCAATATTCCCAGCCTTGTAATAGCGAAATCGTATTTTATGGGGTCGTAGTAATCCAATTTCTTAAGATTGTCCGTTA
>JAJYZM010000079.1 GCA_021799935.1 bacterium
TAATATTAACAGATTTGCAAACCGTTCGGTCAACGAAATTATCGCCCTTGCTAATGCGGGCAAAAGCCTTATAAAAGATAATTCCTTCACTCTTCTCGACGTAGGTTCGAGAGATGCAAAATACGTAGTGTTCGAAAACGGCAGTTTTATACATTCAGACTGGAATACCGAATGCGGGGCGTTTACCGGCCAGGCCATAGAAATTCTCGGACATTATTTAAACGTCGATTATTCCAATATCGAGCCTCAAAAGGAATTTATAACTGCAACATGCGGACTATTAGGAATGGGCCATGTTTTCGACCTCGTGGCAGCGGGAGAGGAATCAGGGACAGTCGCCGCAAGATTAATTAAGGGCGTATGTATATCTATGCATAGGTTTGCGAGAAAGCCCAAAAAGATATATCTTACGGGCGGACTTGTCCAGAACAGCCTTTTTGTCGAATCTATGCCCTGCGAAACGGTTATATTAGACAGATTTACTCTCTTGGAAGGGGTTAAGGAATACGCGCTCAATATGAATAATGTCTGAACTGACCCCTTTTTATTTTTAATACGAAAGCGTTTTAACGTTATCGTCCATTACCATTTCGACGACATAAGCGCCCCCGACGACGCCGCTGCATTCTTCTATAAGGTCATCTTTGGTAAAATTATTTAGCTCCAAAGCGGGAGTGCATACTTTAAAAACGACACCGGCTTCGTAAGCATCCTTAATAAAATCATAGACCGATTTAGGACTGCCTTCTTTAACCCTGAGATTTTCGGCCACGCCTTTCTTCATTAAAAGACCGGCATCCGCCGTTAGTACGACTTCTACTTCATAATCCATAGTCGCCGCCGCCGCCGCTTGAAAAAAAGGCGCTCCGAGCGAGTGCGGATTGGAAGGGGTAGTATTTTGAAGCATAATAAAAAGTTTGTTTGCCATTTGTAATAATTCCTCCATTAATTTTTTTGTGAACTTTTGCAGAATAAGCGGTAATTTATATCTTTATAATAACATCAAAACCGGTTTATTTGCAATAAGTAAAATCATATAGGCGGATACAATATTTTCATCGATTCCTTAACTTCTTTAATGATTTCGGAAGCGGTTATTTTCGCTTTTTTAGTTCCGGCAAACAGAATATCCCATATCTCGTCTTTATTTTTTAAGTAATATGCCCTTCGTTCGTTCATCGGTTCAAGAAGCGTTTTAATAACCTCGAGCAGATTCTCCTTGCACTTGACGCAGCCTATTTTTCCGTTTTTACAGTTGTATTCCGTTTCCTTTATCAGGGTATCAGTCGAAAAAGCCTTATGATAAGAGTAGATAGTGCATATTTCAGGGTTCCCTTTGTCGGTTGGATGTATCCTGTTCTTGTCGGTCAAGGCGGATTTTATTTTAGTTTTTATAAGCTCGAAATCGTCGGAAAGATTAATCGCGTTCCCATAGGACTTGCTCATCTTAAGATTTCCGTCGAGTCCGACGAGTTTGGGAAATTTGTCTATTAGGGCGTAAGGCTCGATTAATTTGCCGCAGTACAATTCATTGAATTTTCTGATTATTTTTCTGGCAAGTTCAATGTGCGGAAGCTGGTCTATTCCAACCGGAACCAGGTCGGCTTTAAAAATAGCGATATCGGCAGTCTGGCTTACGGGGTAACCCAGAAAACCGTAAGTTAGTTCCTTGTAACCCCTTTCCTTAGCCTCGGTTTTAATCGTGGGATTATGCCTTAAGGGATTTACCGAAATAAGCATGGAAAAAAAAGTCGTCAGTTCGGAAATTTCGGGTATCATAGACTGTATTGCTATAGTGGATATTTTCGGGTCTATTCCCGCAGAAAGATAGTCCAAAGCGACAAGAAAAATATTTTCCCTGAGTTTTTCGGGATGTTCGAAATTAGTCGTAAGCGCTTGAATATCGGCTATCAGGATGAAAGTTTCGTATTGAGCCTGAAGCCTCACCCTGTTTTTTAAAGAACCGGCGTAATGCCCCAGATGTAGCGGTCCGGTAGGCCTGTCCCCGGTTAAGATTCTTTTGTATTTATATTTGGATTCGTCGGCTACAGCCGCGTTTTCCGTTTTGAAATCCATCGCCTTGATACCGTTTTATGTGTTTTTTTGGGTTTAGTTTTAAATTATAATATGTTATAATGTTATAAACAAGTTAAAAAATTATCCAAGAACAGTGCAAGGTTAAATATGAATAACCGCAATAATAATAATTTAGAAAATATAAAAGCAAAGCAGAAGGCGGTTAAGGAGCTTTTAAAAAAAAAGAACGCGGTACTGCTGGCGCATAACTATCAAAGAGACGAGATTCAGGAAATCGCCGATTTTCAAGGGGATTCTCTGGAACTTTCCGTTAAAGCCAATAAAACCGATGCCGATATTATAGTATTTTGCGGCGTTAGATTTATGGCCGAAAGCGCCGCTATAATGAATCCCGATAAAACGGTTATCCTTCCTAACGAAAATGCCGGTTGTCCCATGGTAGATATGATAACCGCAAAAGACATCGTTAATTTAAAAGCAGATTACCCTGATGCTCCGGTAGTAGCCTACGTTAACACGTCTGCCGAATGCAAAGCTGTTTCCGATATATGCTGTACTTCTGCAAATGCGGTAAAAGTCGTAAACTCGCTGTCTGCCCGAAGAGTCATAATGGTTCCCGACAAAAACCTCGGAAGCTATGTCCAAAGATTTACCGATAAAGAAATAATAAGCTGGCCTGGGTTTTGTCCTCCCCATAAAAGAACGGTACCGGAAGACATTAAAGCCCTGAAAGAAAAATATCCTGGAGCGGTATTCGTCGCTCATCCCGAATCCGCCCCCGAAACTATAGACGCCGCAGACCATGTTTCTTCGACATCCGGCATGTATAAGTTCGTGAGGGAATCGGCCGCTAAGTATTTTATTATAGGAACCGAAAGGGGAATAATGTATAAAATGAAGAAGGAGAACCCGGATAAAGTTTTTATCCCTTCCAACCCGGGACTAGTTTGTCCGAATATGAAAAAAACCCATCTCGACGACATTATAATTTCTCTGGAGAATATGGAAAATATTATAAAAATTCCCGAAAACGTTAGAATCCAGGCAAGAAAATCTATTGAAAATATGCTCGCCCTTTAGTATAATAAATTTTCTAAATAAAGAGGAAAAATTATCAAAACCCCCGATTTTCAACAATTAACTTTTAAACTCCAAAATTTCTGGTCCGATTTTGGATGCGTAATTTTAGAACCTTACGATATCGAGGTGGGAGCAGCTACATTTGCGCCTTACACGTTTCTTAAATGCCTCGACTGCGGAGAATGGAGAGCCGCCTATGTTCAGCCCTCCAGAAGGCCTACGGACGGAAGATACGGTCAAAATCCAAACCGGTTAGGACGCTACTATCAGTTTCAGGTCGTTATACAGCCGTATATAAGTAGAATTCAAGAGATTTATTTAGACAGCCTTAAGAGCATCAGCATAAATCCGAACGAGCACGATATAAGGTTCGTTGAAGACGATTGGGAGTCTCCCACGCTTGGGGCATGGGGCCTGGGCTGGGAAGTATGGCTCGACGGCATGGAAGTAACGCAATTTACCTATTTTCAACAGATAGGCGGCGTAGAGCTTTCTAAACCGGCTATAGAGATTACTTACGGGTTAGAAAGAATTGCTATGTTTCTTCAGAATAAAGATAGCGTTTTCGACCTTCAATGGAACGATTCCTTTAAATACGGCGATATCCATAAAGACGACGAGTTGCAATTTTCCAAATACAGTTTTGAATATGCCGACGGAGAAATTTTGCATAAATTATTCAATTTATATGAAGCGGAATCAACAAAACTGCTTTCGTTTAAACTGAAAGAGCTTGTGAAGCCTGCATACGAATACTGCCTTAAATGTTCCCACGCATTTAACATGCTCGATGCAAGAGGGCTTATAAGCGTATCGGAGAGAATGAATTTTATATTAAAGGTAAGGGCGCTTGCCGAAGGATGCGCTAGGCTTTATACCGGTTACGGCGATAAAGACTGAATAAACTGAATAAAAAATAATAAAATAAAATCCGATAATTACCGTGAGCGAATATTTATTAGAAATAGGTTCGGGAGAGCTTCCGTACGACGAGGTAAGGAAAATACCTGCGGCATTAAAAAACATTCTCCAAAATTTTTTGGAAAACGAAATAATGCTTAATGAAAAGCCGGATATAGAGGTATTTTCGACGCCGAGGCGCACGTTTGTTTTAATTAAAGGACTGCCATTAAAATCCCCCGACAGAGAGGTAGAAATCATAGGTCCGCCGGTAGGCATATCTTATCACGGAGGCGTTCCCGCCGCGCCGCTCTTGCAGTTCATGAAGAAGAACGAAATTTCCGACTACAAAAAAATTTATCCGTTAAACCAGAAAAAAGGCGTTTATACGGCTTATAAGAAACGTATAAAAGGTATGCCGGTTAGGGATTTATTAACGGCAAATATTCCGCAGTTTATTAAAAAAATTCCTTTCAGAAAAACGATGTTTTGGCTCGACAAAGAAATACGTTATCCAAGGCCTATACTTTGGATATTGTCTATATTCGACGGAAAAAATGCGCCGTTTAATTTTGGAGATATTAAATCGTCAAACCGGACGTATATTGCGGAAACGCTTTCTTATAAAATGAAATCCGTTAAAATTTCGGGTTCCGAAGACTATTTTGACGCCGTGTCTTCAACCGGCATAATTTTAAAAAACGGCGATAGAAAAAAATATATAGAAGCCGGGATTAAATCGCTGTCGAAGAAAGTAAATGCGGATATGCCGGAATACGACGACGATTTCATAGACGAAATAACCGGCTTAACCGAAACCCCTTATCCTATAATATGCGGATTCGACGAAAAATTTCTGTCGGTTCCGGGAGAATTGCTGTCGGTTGTCATGCGCAAACACCAGAGATTTTTTCCGTTAAGCAAAAACGGCTCCCTGCTGTCTTATTTTGCCGCCGTGGCCGACGTGAATCCAGCACCCTCCATTAAAGAGTCTTTAGAAAACAATATTAAATCCGGATATTCGAAGGTTCTAACCGCAAGGCTGGCCGATGCCGAATTTTTCTTTAAAGAAGATAACAAAAAAAAGCCGCCCCATTTTGTCGAAGAAACAAAAAATATTTTATTTTATCAAGGTTTAGGCTCGTATTTCGAAAAAACGGAGCGAATCGGGGAATTGGGAATTTTTATAGCAGGAAAGCTGAATTTTCCTTCCGGCATACTGTCGGATTTCAAGACCGCATCGGGATTATTGAAATTCGATCTTGCGACGCATGTCGTATATGAATTTCCTGAGATGCAGGGCATAATGGGCAGGATATACGCGAATGCGTCGAAAGAAAGCCCGGAAGTATCGCTGGCTATCGAAGAACATTATTATCCTGTTTCAAAGGCTAAAAAAAAGCTCCTGCCGTCGAACGACTTATCGGCGCTGTGTTCTTTGTCGGATAAATTAGATACCGTTCTTTCGTTCGTAATGTTAAAAAAACTCCCTACGGGAGAATCCGACCCTTTTTATCTGCGCAGGGCTATGATAGGCGTAATAGAAATTATTTTAGATAAAAGATATAAAATTAATTTAAG
>JAJYZM010000080.1 GCA_021799935.1 bacterium
CAGGCGATATCGTTAAGTCGTTGAAGGGAACCATAAATAAAGAGATAGAAAACTTTTTTTCGCCGGAATTTATCAACAGGATAGACGATATAGTCATATTCTCGCCTCTTACTAAAGAGGAGGTTAAACAGATAGCGTTAATGCACATAGAAACTATAAACAAGACTATGGCGGAACACGGAAAAGAAGTGTCCGTAACCGACGATGCTCTCGATAAGCTCGTGGAAAGCGGATACAGCACAAAATTCGGCGCAAGGTTTCTCAAGCGCACCATAGACGACGTTATCAAGGTTCCATTAACGCTAAAATGGAAAGAAGGCGATATATTTACCGCGGAACTTTCCGGAGGCGAAATTGTAGTTAACGCAAATAAAAATACGGAAAGGGATACATTGAAAAAGGGTAAAAACGGAAAGGAAAAATACAAGGAGGAGCCTGATTATGTCTGAAAAAAACGAAAAATCATTCAAGGTGGTAGATAAAAGAAAAGTTGCAGATTCCGAAAGCGAAAGCGTAGTTAAAGAAGGAATAGGAGCGGAGCAGGCGGAGGCGGAAAAAGAAACCGCCGGCGAAAAAAATCCCGAAAAAGGTCCAGAGGAAGCACAGGCGGCGCCAAACGCCGAAATCCCTAATTTTGAGGCGGATTTCGCGACTTTTATTTATTCGTTGAATACGCAGGCTTTGCTTTTTATGGGTAAAATACCGAATCCGATATCAAAAAAGTACGAGAAAGATATAGGCACCGCAAAATACCTCATAGACACTATAGATATGCTTTCTAAAAAAACAAAGGGCAATCTTGACGAAAATGAAGCCAAGCTTATAGAAAACGTTTTATACGACCTAAGAATGGCTTATATTTCAGAAAAAAAGTAAAAAAGAGGTGATATATTTTTTATGAATTTAAATAATTTTACGATAAAATCACAGGAAGTAATCGAACTGACCGTTAATGCGGCTAAAGAGGCTAAAAATCCCGAGGTCGGAGACCTGCATCTTTTATATGCCCTTCTTAATTATGACGAAAACAGCATTGCCGTTTCTATATTAAAAAAAATAGGCGTCGATTTAAAAGCATTTTCCGCCGAAACGGAAAATGCCCTGTCAAAGCTTGCGACAGTCGAGGGGGGAATGGAACCCGCGTTTTCTTCGCCTATGAAACGGATACTGGACGCCGCCGAAAAAAATAAAAATGCGATGAAAGACGATTTTGTTTCCGTAGAGCATTTTATTCTTGCAATGTTCGACGTTAAAGATACAAAGTCTTTCGACATCCTGAAAAAATTCGGCTTAACCAAAGATGCGGTTTTAAAAGCTCTTACGGATATAAGAGGCAATACTAAAGTTACGGACCAGAATCCCGAAGACAAATATCAGGCTTTGGAAAAATATACCGTCAATTTAACCCAGCTTGCAAAGTCCGGAAAAATAGACCCCGTTATAGGAAGGGATTCCGAAATCAGAAGGCTTATGGAAGTCTTATCGAGGCGGACGAAAAACAATCCTGTTTTGATAGGAGACCCTGGCGTAGGTAAAACCGCCATAGTCGAAGGATTGGCAAAAAGAGTCGCCGACGGCGACGTCCCTGAAATTTTAAAAAATAAAACGGTTCTTTCGCTTGACCTGGGCGCCCTTATCGCCGGAGCAAAATACAGAGGAGAATTCGAGGACAGGCTTAAAGCCGTCGTAAAAGAAATAAAATCCTCTGAAGGAAAAATAATAATATTTATAGACGAGCTTCATAACCTGGTCGGCGCGGGAAAATCCGAAGGGGCTATGGACGCTTCCAATCTTTTAAAACCTGCGCTGGCAAGAGGCGAATTGAGAGCCATAGGCGCGACTACTTTGGACGAATACAGGAAGTATATAGAAAAAGACGCCGCCTTGGAGAGAAGGTTTCAGCCGGTATTCGTGGATGAACCTTCCGTTGAGGATACTATTTCCATACTGAGGGGGCTCAAAGAGCGCTACGAAGCTTATCACGGAATAAGGATAAAAGACTCCGCAATTATAGCGGCGGCCACCCTTTCGCACAGGTACATTACGGACAGGTTCCTGCCGGATAAAGCGATAGACCTTATGGATGAAGCATCCGCAAAATTAAGAATAGAAATTGATTCTATGCCGACCGCCCTCGACGAGGTTCAGAGGAATATAATAAAAATCAAGATAGAACAGGAGGCATTAAAGAAGGAAAAAGACGCGGAATCTAAGAAGAGGATTAGGGAGCTAGACGAAGAACTGGCAAATCTCGAAGAAGATTTCAACCAAAAAAAAGCTAAATGGCAGAACGAGAAAGAACACATACAAAAGATAGGAGAAATTAAAAAAGATATAGATTCGTTGAGATTTGAAGAGCAAAAATACGAAAGGGAAGGCAAATACGATAAGGTTGCCGAGATAAGATACGGAAAACTTAACGAATTAGAAAAAAAATTAGAAGGCTTAAATAAATCCGTCTTGGAAATGCAGGAAAAAGGTAGTTTCTTAAAAGAAGAAGTCGATGCCGACGATATCGCAAAGGTCGTAGCAAAATGGACGGGAATTCCGGTCGCAAAACTTATGGAAGGGGAAAAAGAAAAACTTCTGTTGATAGAAGAACATCTGCATAACCGCGTAATATCCCAAGATGAGGCGATAAACAGCGTCGCCAATACCGTAAGGCGTTCCAGAGCCGGTTTATCCGATATTAATAAACCGGTGGGGTCTTTTATGTTTCTCGGTCCTACCGGTGTGGGGAAGACCGAACTGGCAAAGGCTCTTGCCGAGTTTCTGTTCGACGACGAAAACAGCATAGTAAGAATAGATATGTCGGAATATATGGAAAAACATACCGTATCGAGGCTCATCGGCGCTCCTCCGGGTTACGTCGGATACGAAGAAGGGGGACAGCTTACGGAAGCGGTAAGGAGGCGTCCGTACAGCGTCGTTTTATTCGATGAAGTCGAAAAAGCCCATCAGGACGTATTTAACGTTTTGCTCCAGCTTCTCGACGACGGAAGATTAACCGACGGGCAGGGCAGGACGGTCGATTTTAAAAACACTATTGTCATTATGACATCGAATATAGGTTCCGATATAATACAGAGTTACAGCGGACAGCATTACGAGGAGATGAAAAACAACGTTATGAATCTTTTGAAAAACCATTTCAGGCCGGAGTTTCTTAACAGGCTCGACGATATAATTATTTTCCATGCGCTAAATGAAGAAGACATTATAAAAATAGTCAATATCCAGCTGGACAAGTTAAAGAATACGCTTAAAGAAAAGGGAATAGACGCGGATTATACCGAGCCGCTGGTCGAATTTATAGCGATGGAGGGATACGACCCCGTTTACGGCGCCAGACCGCTAAAAAGGGCAATAAAATCTTTCATACAGGACAGAATAGCGATGGATTTACTCTCCGGGGGTATTGTTTCGGGAGACTCTATAGTTTTGGATTACAAAGAAGAGGCAGGCGGAGTGATTATAGAAAAGGCTGTCGTAGTGAACGCCCGCCCCGTTTAACGTTATGTTCGACAAGAGCTTCTTTGCCATTATGACAAAGAAGCTCTTGTCATTATGACAAAGAATAATAAAAATATCTGTAAATAAAATCTTATAAAAATTAAATATTGCCGTATAACGCTTGAAAAATATTATATTTTGAAAATTTATATTTTTTTGGCATTGTTCTTGCATATATAAAAATAGCAATTAAATAATCGAAAAATAGGAGTTTCAGTATTATGAGTTTAAAATCCGATTCAAAAATTATAGGCGCCGGAGTGGCAGTGCTGATAGGAATAATAGCAGGGGTAATAATTACGGCTAACCTGCATTTATTTAAAAAATCTATGGCTGACGGAAGCGCGCCCGTAATATATGCCACAAAAGATTCCGCTATGCCCGCGCAGAACGGCCCCAGCAATTTTATAGCGTTGATAAAACAGGACAAACCTTTTGTGGTCAACGTCAGAACGACCCAGAAAGTAAAAGGCGGGCCATTCCAAATGTATCAGAGTCCTTTCGGCAACCAGCCGAATCCTTTCGGGAACTTTTTTAAAAATTTTTTCAATAACGTTCCGCAGAGCAGTTATACCGAAGAAAGCTTAGGTTCGGGCGTAATTATCAGTAAAAACGGATATATAATAACCAATAACCATGTTATAAACGGCGCGACAAAAATATACGTCAAACTTTCCAACGGAAAGACTTTCAGGGCATCGGTCATAGGCAAAGACCCTCAGGTGGACCTTGCTCTTTTGAAGATAAACGACGGCAATAATCTTCCGGCGGCTGTTCTCGGCGATTCCAACAAGTCGCAGATAGGAGAATGGGTTCTGGCGATAGGAAATCCTTTCGGATTAGGCTGGACGGTTACCAACGGTATAATAAGCGCTAAAGGCAGAGCCATAGGAGGTCCCTATGAAGATTTTATACAGACGAATGCGGCGATCAATCCCGGAAACAGCGGAGGACCCCTAATCAATATGAAAGGGCAGGTTATAGGCATAAATACCGCTATCATAAAAGGAGCGCAGGGGATAGGATTTTCTATACCGGTAAACGTGGTAAAAGAGGTCCTTCCGGAGCTTGAAACAGGCAAAATTACCAGGGGATGGCTCGGAATCGAAATTCAAAAAATATCGCCCGCCCTTAAAAAAGCGTTTAATCTCGAAACTTCACGAGGAGCATTAGTGTCTTCGGTGCTTCCCGGCGGTCCTGCGGCAAAAGCCGGCTTAAGAAGCGGCGACGTAATAATTAAATTTAACGGAAAAGAAGTTAGGGAGATGTCCCAGCTTCCTTGGCTTGTCGGGAACACTAAGCCCGGAAGAACCGTTCCTATGGAAATTATCAGGCACGGTAAAAAAGAAATACTTAATATAACCGTCGGAAACTGGAAAAGCCCTAAAAATTCTTTTAACGAAAAAATTCAGAAAGTTTCGGCGAATAAGCTTGGCATCATCGTAGTGCCGCTTACTCCTCAAAATATGCAGAGCTACGGAATACAAAACGTCCGCCACGGAGTTATAGTATCGAAAGTTATACCGGGCGGTGCGGGACAAAGAATGGGCATAATGCCGGGAGATGTTATAGAGTCGATAAACCATCGGACGGTTAACAGTATCGGAGGGTACTTAAACGATATCATGAAAGCCGAAAAATCGAAGCAGTTTCTTTTCTACATAAGAAGAGGAAATATGAAACTGTATCTGGCGTATTCGGAGTAATAAGAAAAAATATATAAATAAATATAATAAAGTTTTCTCGAAACCAAGACAAACTGTAAGCTTTCCATCACTCCTCCTAAAGGTGGCCCGGTTCCCTAAAAAGAACCGGGCTATTTATTTCTCCTTTTTAAAAAATAAATTTGATAAAATTAATAAATGGATACTTTTATCTTAGGAACGGCAGGACATATAGACCACGGAAAATCTTCCCTTATTAAAGCGCTGACAGGCGTAGAAACGGACAGGCTCGAAGAAGAAAAAAGGCGCGGAATCAGCATAGTTTTAGGTTACGCAAATATGCTTTTCCCTTCCGGTATTTCGGTGGGTATAGTGGACGTCCCCGGCCATGCAAAATTCATAA
>JAJYZM010000081.1 GCA_021799935.1 bacterium
GTCGTCGAGGCTTTCGACCTCGAAAGCCTGCAATATGCGCTTATTTGAGCCGAACATATTTATTAAAACCGGAAAATTATAACCTTTTACGTTTTCGAATAAAAGTGCAGGGCCCTCTTTTTTTACCATCCTGTCGGCAATTTCCGCTATTTCCAAATTTCTGTCTACCGGAGCGTCTACTCTGTGCAAATCGTTATTCTTTTCTAATATCCGGATAAATTCGTGCAGGTCTTTATAAGGCATGTTTATTTTTTATATAATATAAATATAATATTAAATTATAGACCCTATTATTATATCAAAATTTATAAAAAAATAAAAGAAAAAGGCTTCATATTTCGGCTTTTTTTATCCTATAACCTTCTTTTTTAAGCGTATATCCGGTATTGTCGAAATATTCCAGGAGCGGTATAGCATATTTTCTCGATACGCATGCAATTTCTTTCATATCTTTAGGTTCGAGCCTTTCTTCTTTTTCAAAAAAGCCGTCTAATTCAGATTTGATTACGTCGATCTGCGCTTTCAGGTAGTAGATATCGTTCTTGACTTTGACGAGCTTTCCCTGCTTAACCATAAGAGCGGTTATATAATTCAATATCTTTTTATTCGCTTTTATTTTAGTCTCTAATTCCGTGAAATCCGGAACACTGTTGCCGTTGGATTTCAATAAATGTTCTATTTTTTCGGCGATATTTATATATTCGGAAGGCATAACCGCTTCGGAAATTCTTCGCTCCGAACCTTTTGGAAGTATATTCCCTTCATAGTATGTTATTTCTTTTTTAAACAGTAAATCGTCTATGATTATATCGAAAAGCCCTCCCGCATAAGGTTTATTAAAATTTTGCTCAAAAATAACATATAATTTCTGCTTATTTAACCCTTTTTTAAAATCGAAACTTTCGTCTTTTGAATTTTCGTTTATTATTTTTAAAAGCAAAAACTTTCCCGCGTCGAAATCTTCTTTTAAAAAAATAAATTTATATTTATCGTCAGTTATTATCCTGCCGTCTTTTTTTAGTTCTTTTATAACGGCCGTAAAATCGGTATAATTAATATTCATTTTTTTATAAATTATTTCTGCTGCACTTCCTCCGCTTACAGTTATAAAGCCGTAAACGGCTTTTTTAATGTCGTCTGAAACCATTGCTTCGTAAAATACCTGTTTTGATTCTTCATATGCGTAATCGGGTAGAGGGTCTATTATAATGCCGCCGCCGACAGTCCTGCCTGCGCCTATATCTCTTATGATAAATTTTTCTCTAGCTATAGTCGATATTTTATTGTTTAATTTAAACAACGCATATGAATATTCGCCGGGCTTAATTCTTTTATCGGCATTAAAAATTATTATCTTGGAATTGACGGACGTCCCACCGGTCATAAATGACAATAAAATATGGCTTTTCATATCTTTTTTATTTTCAAAATCGTAAAAAACTTTTGCAAAAATAGAATTTGACACCGTCAGCCCGTCTTTTGACGATATTACGTCGCCTAATTTAACGCTTTCCTTTTTTATAGACGGAACATTAACGGATATTCTCATGGATTTGTGCGCAGTTTCTACCGGATTATTGTGTGATTCTATGCTTTTTATTCTCGCTGTCAGACCGGAAGGCATGAGCTGAACTTCATCGCCTGCGGAAAAGCTTCCGTATTTCAAAGTTCCCGCTAAAATAGTTCCGAAACCCTTTGATGAAATTATTCTGTCTATAGGCAGAAAAACTTTCGTAGGAATCGGTTTTAAATTAGACTCTAAAGAGTATTCTTTTACCGCTCTTTCTATTTCTTTTTTTAATACGGCTATGCCTTCGCCGGATTTAACCGAAATTTTAAATATATTTTCTGCGGACTTATCATAGCCGTATAACTTTAAAAAGTCCCTTACTTCAGATTCCCTCTTTAAAATAATTTCAGCGTCGGCAGTATCTATTTTTGTAATTACAGGTATAATTAAACCTACTCCGAGCAGTTTTAAGATGAGGAGATGCTCTTTGGTCTGAGCCATTACGCCGTCGTCTGCCGCAACTACCAGCAAAACGCCGTCCATTCCGGAAGAACCGGAAACCATAGTTTTTATGAATTTTGCATGACCTGGAACGTCCACTATCCCCACCGAAATACCTGAGGGGAAAAGCATATTTGCGTAACCAAGAACTATGCTGATTCCGCGCCTTTTTTCTTCTTCGAGCCTGTCCGTTTCTATGCCGGTCAGGGCTTTAATCAAGGAAGATTTTCCATGGTCTATATGTCCGGCCGTTCCCAATATAAAAGTATCCATTTATTAATTTTATCAAATTTTTTTTAAAAAAAAAGCTATCTAAATAGGAATTTTGGAGAAATAAATAGCCCGGCTCTTTTTAGGGAACCGGGCCACCTTTAGGAGGAGTGATGGAAAGCTTACAGTTTGTCTTGGTTTTGAGAAAACTTTATTATATTTATTTATATATTTTTTATTTCTTATTACTCCGTGTATGCCAGATACAGCTTCATATTTCCCCTTCTTATGTAGAAAAGAAACTGTTTAGATTTCTCGGCTGTTCTGATATCTTTTAAATACTCGCCTATACTGTTAACCGTCCGATGGTTTATCGACTCTATAACGTCACCGGGCATTATACCCATTCTTTGTCCCGCACCGCCCGGTATAACTTTCGATACTATAACTCCGTGGCGGACGTTTTGTATTCCGTAGCTCTGCATATTTTGAGGAGTAAGCGGCACTACGATAATACCAAGCTTCTTGGCCGAAACTTTCTGGGTTTTTTCGTTAAAAGAATTTTTAGGGCTTTTCCAGTTTCCGACGGTTATATTAAGTATTTCTTTTTTACCGTGCCTGATAATTTCCATAGGAACGGTTGTTCCGGGTTTAGTGTTTCCGACGAGCCACGGAAGCTGGGACATCTCCCTTACTTCTTTTCCGTTAAATTTAATTATTACGTCGCCGCTTCTTAAACCGGCTTTTGCTGCAGGACCGCCGGGAAGAACCGAAGATACTAATGCTCCGCGTGAAGTTTCGAGATTAAACGCTTTTTTAAGGGCGGGCGATATTTTTTGAATTTCGATTCCGAGCCATCCTCTGGTAATTTTGCCTGTTTCAAGCTCCGGAAGGACCTCTTTTACCACGTTTACCGGTATAGAAAATCCTATCCCCTGGGCTCCTTTTATGATAGCGGTATTTATGCCTATAACCTGCCCTTTCATGTTGATTAGGGGTCCTCCGCTGTTTCCGGGATTGATCGCCGCATTCGTCTGTATAAAATCTTCGTAGGGACCGCCTATGGCTCTGCCTTTAGCGCTTATTATGCCGTTGGTAACCGTCCAGCCTAATCCGAAAGGATTGCCTATCGTCAGAACCCATTCTCCTATCTGCGACTTGCTGGAATCGCCTAGAACAGCCGCCGGAAGATTATTGCCGTCGTTTATCTTCAGAAGAGCTAGGTCAACCTGAGGGTCTTTGCCTATGACCGAAGCCTTGAAAGTCTTTCCGTTGGAAAGTTTTACGTATATTTTTGTCGCGCCTTTTATAACATGGTTATTGGTAATTATATATCCGTTTTTACTTATAATTACGCCGGAACCCAAGCTTTCTTCGGTGTAACTGCTCTGCGGAACGTTATTAAAAAAATTTTTGAAAAAGTTGCCGAAAGGATTCGGCTGGTTGCCGAAAGGGCTCTGATACATTTGGAACGGTCCGCCTTTTACTTTCTGGGTCGTCCTGATATTGACTACAAAAGGCTTGTCCTGCTTTATCAAGGCTATAAAATTGCTAGGACCGTTCTGCGCGGGCATAGCGGAATCTTTTGTAGTATATATTACGGGAGCGCTTCCGTCAGCCATAGATTTTTTAAACAAATGCAGGTTAGCCGTAATTATTACCCCGGCTATTATTCCTATAAGCACTGCGACTCCGGCGCCAATAATTTTTGAATCGGATTTTAAACCCATAATACGCAAACTCCTATTTTTCGATTATTTAATTACAATTTTTATATATGCAAGAACAATGCCAAAAAAATATAAATTTTCAGAATATAATATTTTTCAAGCGTTATACGACAATATTTAATATTTTATAAGATTTTATTCTCAAATATTTTATTATTCTTTGTCATTATGACATGAGCTTATTGTCATAATGACAAAGAATCTCTTGCAGAAAATGACGTTAAACGGGGCGGGCGTTCACTACTACAGCCTTTTCTATAATTACTCCGCCTGCCTCTTCTTTGTAATCCAAAACTATAGAATCTCCCGAAACAATGCCCCCCGAGAGTAAATCAATCGCTATTCTATCCTGTATGAAAGATTTTATTGCCCTTTTAAGCGGCCTGGCGCCGTAAACGGGGTCATATCCCTCCATCGCTATGAATTTGACCAGCGGCTCGGTATAATCCGCGTCTATTCCCTTTTCTTTAAGCGTATTCTTTAACTTGCCCAGCTGGATATTGACTATTTTCATAATGTCTTCTTCATTAAGCGCATGGAAAATAATTATATCGTCGAGCCTGTTAAGAAACTCAGGCCTGAAATGATTTTTTAAAAGATTCATAACGTTGTTTTTCATCTCTTCGTAATGGTGTCCACTGTAACTCTGTATTATATCGGAACCTATATTCGATGTCATAATGACAATTGTGTTTTTAAAATCGACCGTCCTTCCCTGCCCGTCGGTTAATCTTCCGTCGTCGAGAAGCTGGAGTAAAACGTTAAATACGTCCTGGTGGGCTTTTTCGACTTCATCGAATAAAACTACGCTGTATGGACGCCTTCTTACCGCTTCGGTAAGCTGCCCCCCTTCTTCGTATCCGACGTAACCCGGAGGAGCGCCGATGAGCCTCGATACGGTATGTTTTTCCATATATTCGGACATATCTATTCTTACTATGCTGTTTTCGTCGTCGAACAAAAACTCCGCAAGAGCCTTTGCCAGTTCAGTCTTTCCAACGCCGGTAGGCCCGAGAAACATAAAAGACCCTACAGGTTTATTAACATCCGATAATCCGGCTCTGGAACGCCTTACGGTATTAGCGACGCTGTTTATCGCCTCGTCTTGTGATATTACGCGGTTATGCAGATGTTCTTCTATCAGCAAAAGTTTTTCTTTTTCCCCTTCCATAAGTTTTGCGACCGGAATTCCTGTCCATTTTGCTACGACCTTTGAGATATCGTCGGCATCGACTTCTTCTTTTAAGAAACTTCCCTTTTCCTGCATTTCCAAGACGGATTTATTTAAGTCTTCCAGTTTTTTTTCTAATTCGTTCAGTTTTCCGTATCTTATCTCGGCAACCTTATCGTATTTGCCTTCCCTTTCGTATTTTTGCTCTTCAAACCTCAAAGAATCTATATCTTTTTTAATTTCTCCTATCTTTTGTATGTGTTCTTTCTCGTTCTGCCATTTAGCTTTCTTTTGGTTGAAATCTTCTTCCAGATTTGCGAGTTCTTCGTCGAGCTCCTTAAGCCTCTTCTTAGATTCCGCGTCTTTTTCCTTCTTTAATGCCTCCTGCTCTAT
>JAJYZM010000082.1 GCA_021799935.1 bacterium
AGCAAGCCCGTAAGGCGACCTGCCGATTTTAAAATTTAAAGCATTTGCATTATTGATATAATATCCGGTATTAATTAGAAAAATAATTAACAATATAAAAACTAAAAAATAATCCGTCTTAACCGAAACTGAGCCGTAAAAGCATCTGTAAAACTTCATTAACATTAATTGCTTCTTTGAGTTGCAAATCACTGTGTTAAGTTAATTATGTAATTAGAAATACTTCAAATCTGTTTTTTAAATATGGACCTAGAGATGCCATCTAATAAAGATTCGGCGTATAATCTTATGTCGCCCTTTAAAACGTTATCCATCCTCAACTGAATTATTCTAATTATCGGTCCCATTATCAAAGACGATGCAATTAATACATCCATATCCTCGAAAACACCTTCTTTAATTTTAGCCTTTATAAACTTTTTAATATATTCAAAGGGTTTGGTTGAACATATCGGCTGCGCTTTCGGCAAAAAATCCTTATGTTTGGTATAAAGCACATATTTCATAAGATACGGGTCTTCTTCCGTCAGTTTAAATAATACAAGTATAATCGATTTTAATGCTTCCCTGTCGTCAGCCGCATTTTCGACAGCCGTTTTTATTTCATTTAAAATAAGCCTTCCCGCCGTATCGTATAAAAACTGCGCAATCTTTTCTTTTGAGGAAAAGTGATAATATATTGCGCCGATGCTGAGTTTAGTTCCTTCAGAAATATTTCTGAGCCCGACATTGCTATAACCGTTTTCCGCAAAACTTTTCATGCAGTATTCAAATATCTTTTTTTTTGTTAAATTTGTTGCTTTCCGACTCATATCTGTAATAATTATAAAGAACGTTCGTTTTGTTTTCTTCTTAAAATATATCATAATTAAATAAAAAGTCAAGAACAATTTTTCCCTTATCCTGCAATAGAAAATATTTAAATGTTCCTATTTTGCGTAAATTCTATTGCAGGATTAAATTACCGGATTAATGTTTTCTTTATTATATATAGAAATAGATTATCCGGCGGTTCTCGAATGTTTATATAACGATTTCGCTGGGAACGGACTTTTTGCCCATCTATGTTTTCTTATATAACCGGCTATTACGCCGTAAGAGTTTTCTTTCACTTTTTACGGCTTTATATAAGAATAACCCATCATTTCATAATGAAGAATGGCGTAAAAACCGTCCGGCGTGATATGCACAAACGGTAAAATCTCGTCCGGTTTAATGCCTAATTTAATCATCGCCACATGGCATATATCGAATCTTACGTTATGCTTATATAGTTTTTCTATCAGGGGTTCCAACTTATTATTTTTTTTAAGAAACATTTTATCTGCCGGACCGTAAGCCACAAAAACAACTTTGTATCTTTTAGGATTATAATGCAGTTCCCATATTATATCGTTCATATTTCCGAGAGCTACCTTCCATTTCTTCGGAGTCGGGGACGAAACCTGAAAAACAACCTTGACGACCTTATTATTAAAAAATCCGTGATATGATGTCGGGGTCAAAAGAGGCTTTTTTATTTTAATTTTCTTTTTTACGGCCGCTTTAGCCTTTGAAGGCTTGGTAACTGCCGGAGCAGGAACTGTTTTTGCCTGTTTTTTAGCGCAGCCTGACAAAAGCAATGAACCGCCGGCCGTAATAACTATTAAAATAATCCACAGCTTCATAAACTTTTTCATTGTATCCCTCCAGTTTTTATATTGTTAATTTGACACTTTTTTGCGCATAAATAATATTCTTAAGGTTTGATATATGCATATCCCTGCATTTCTTTCTTAATTATATATGCTACAGCACCCGGATATACTACGTTTACAAAAGGAAACAACTGTTTCTCGCGAACATGCATTGCACGCATAGTCATGTGACATGCTACAAGATTAACCCCATAAGCGTTTAAACTCTGAAGCAGAGGGTAGAATTTTTCATCGTCCTTTTTTATAAAAACTCTAAGTCCCGGTCCATACGCTACAACGTCAACTTTATAGTTAATTGCATGGGCGCTCATAATCTGAACGACTTTAGCGGCATTGCCGAGGGCAAGTTTCCATCTCGCAGGGCTATCTTGCGTTATTTGAATCACAACCTTCATAGTTTTGTGTTTAAAATACGGAAGTGCCTGTATTTTTTTATATGCATAAGCGCTTCCGCTAAAGTACATTAAAACTAAAGCCGAAACGATGAATGCCGCTTTAAAATTTAACAAGCCTTTTTTAAATAAATATCTATTCATTATTATTCTCCTTTCTCCATTTTTTAATAATAGCATAGCAACAGCTTACCGTTAACCGTTTATTTAATATTTTTTTTAATCATTTTCCAACGTTTATTTTATACCCCTTAGACAGGGAATAAACGTATAAATCTAAATACTTCCATGTTTTAGAGCCAATTTTCTTCTTAAAGCCTTCTTCGCCCGTATATATGCAGTGGTTAAACTGGTCCTGCATAGTAATAATCTTTCCCCATTTTTTATAGGTAGGATAAAAGCCGGCATGTCCTATAACCGGTTTTGTAGGCTTTCCGCCAAGAATACCCGCTCCGCCGCCGGGATGACAACTGTCGCAGCTTTTTCCGGATGCGCCGAGCGGCGTATAGTAGTAATGTTTTCCAAGCGTTAAAGCCTGTTGAAGGGTTTTTGGATGCCTGTCGGCATTTTTAAAAACAGGGCTGGGCTCTTCATTATAACCTTTAATTTTATATCCGTTGCTTAAAGACGTTACGTAAAGCGTAAGATCGTTTAACTTTTGTCCGCTGAGAGGTTTCCCTTTTAATACATGGACGACACACATATTCAATCTTTCTCCGAGCGTAATAATTTGATGTGTTTTAGGATTAAATCTTGGAAACGTCGCCGCAACGCCTTTCAGACTCCTTACTACTTTTTTAGCCGCAGGTATATACGTTCCAATGCTGTCCACATGGCATTTAGCGCAAGAAAAACCGTCGGTGCCGAGATTAGTGCTATAAAACTCCGATTTCCCAAACTTCAATCCTGCCAATATCTTTTCTTTCGTAATCATTTTCTTGCTTAATTTTCCCTTTGCATATGCGACTCTGCTAATAAAATATGATGCGAGTATAACAAAAAAAATCCCTGAAGCGATTAAGATATATCTCTTCATTTTTGTCTCCTATATAGAGTAGTGTTTATGTTTTATTAAGGTTTTAAAAAAGCATAACCTTGCATCTCTTTTCTAGCTATCTCTATAACCCCTGCAGGGACTACTTTTACAAAAGGAAACAGCGCTTTTTTTGTCAAATGGGCTTTAAGCATGGTATTATGACATGCCCGTATTTTTAGTCCGTATGTAACCAAACTCTGAAGAACTGCTTCATTTTTTTTATCGAATTTATTCATCACCATTCTTATACCGGGACCAAACACGACAAGCTCCAATTTATATTTGAAAGAATTATCCCCGAATGCCGCCATGACATTTTTTATATTGGCGATAGCAAGTCCCCACCTTGCAGGTTTTGCGTAATCGACTTCTACTACCATTTTCATAGTTTTGTGTTTAAAAAATTCCGGAAGCGGCAATGCATGGGTATTGTAATATGCGGGATACGAACTGTAAGACGAAGGACCGTACTTTAAAGCGTAAGCTTTAGGCGAGTATGACAATAATAAAATTGAAACGGCAATAATCATTGACAAACTTAAAAATAATCGAGACTTTTCCATTTTTAATCTCCTTAATTTTAATTAATTTAATAAGAGTTTTATATCTACTTAAACGTCGTCTTATTTTAACCGTCAATCATCCTGCCGTCCTCGAATGCCTGTATATAACGTCTTCCGTTTTGATAGATTTAACGGTTTTATTATTTTTTATATATTCCGCAATAACGTCGGATGCCTTATATTTAGTTAATCCTTTATCGTTTGTATTCATATTCTGCATCTTGCCGCCGGTTGAAACCGCCCAGTATTTTTTAGATAAATCCAAAGGCTTTCCGTTGATAGCCCAACTTTTAATCCTTTTATTGAGGGCTTCGTTTATAAGTATATGCAGTTTAGAATTTGAAACGCGGGTTGCGTCTCCGCCCATCTGCAGATATGCGTCTTTTGCAAAAACATCGCTTAAAACGCTCAACTGAGATAACAATAACTGTTTTCCGGTAAGAAGAGTTTTGTAAACCTCAGGGTAAGTCGTTCCGTACCATCCGTAAACATGCTCCATGGTAATCTTTTCGCCCGGAAGCACTGTATCTCCCCATCTCCAGCCAGGAGCAAAAAATAGCGGGGTATCGAATTTTTCTATAAATGCCTGTTCCGCAACGCTGTCGACAGAGCATACGAAAGTCGCCCTTCTGTACAACAGGTCTTCGGCGGTTCCAAGTTCTTCGTTTAACGTATCGGCATAGGGGGCGTATTCTTTATCGATTAATCCGCTTATTTCGGGGTCAGGTTTAATCCAGTTAGTAACTATCGGGATTAATTTATGGTCGTAATCTACTATTTTTTTATCCCTTACGTTTAAGTCTATCCTGCCGACGAACTTTCCGTGCGTGCCTGCCTGAACTATTATTGTATTGTTTATAATCTGAGGGGCTGGAAGTATGTCGTGGGTATGTCCGCCTACTATAATGTCTATTCCGTTGATAAGGGAGGCGAACTTTCTGTCCACTTCGAGCCCGTTATGGGAAAGAACGACTACTAAATCTACTTTTTCTTCGTTCTTCAGTTTATTTACCATCTTTTGGGCATGCCCTGTATCAATGCCGAAGTTCCAGTTTTTAACGAAATGGGAAGGATGCGCAAGCGGAACATACGGAAACGCCTGCCCTATTATTCCTACCCTTAATCCATTGACTTCTTTTATTATATATGGTTTAAAAATCAGGCCTCCCCAGGTAGCGTTTGTAACATTCTGCGCAATAAACGGAAATTTTAATTTTTTTATATTGGATAAAAGCTGTTTTTCGCCGTAGGTAAACTCCCAGTGTCCGGTCATAGCGTCGTATCCCATTGCATTCTGGACGTTTACTACCGCCATACCCTTGGTCAGAAGGGCTATGCCCGTACCCTGCCATGCATCGCCGGTATCGAGCATTATTGTTTTGCCGTATCTTTCTTCTTTTATTTTGTTGAATACGGTTGCCATATGAGCGTAGCCGCCCATCGGACCGTATTCTTTATTTAATTTTATAAAATCGACGTACGAACAGAAATATCCCATTGCGGATTTGGGATTTATATCGTAGTAAAGGTTGAAAGAATCCCCTACGAGATGACCGGGTCTTCCGTTCATAAAATGAGGCCCTATATTTACTGAAGGCTCCCTGTAAAGAGTAGGCTTTAAATGGGCATGGGAGTCGGAATTCCATATGATGGTCAAATTGCCCATCGGCTTGAACTTTAGCAGATTAACGGGATTAACCGCTGCCGCCCCGGCAAGGACGGCGGCGGTTCTTATGAAACTTCTTCTGGAAACTTTTTTTAAATCCATTTAATGTACCCCCAATTTTTTGCAAATAAATCAAATAAA
>JAJYZM010000083.1 GCA_021799935.1 bacterium
AAAGCTTCCCTCCAGCCTAATATTATTAAAAGAAGTACTATTACTATAACTATGCTTATTATAAGATGAAACAGCAATTTATTTACGGCATTGTTTGCTTTTTTTCCGTCATTTCTGGTTATTGTATAGTGAACGCCGGCGGGAAGGCTTGTTTCGGCAATTTTATGAAATTTCGCGAGAACGCTGTTCACAACCTCAACCGCGTTCTTCCCTCTTCTTTTTGCGACGGCTATGGTTACGGCAGGGTAAATACCCTTGGAATCTTTAATAACCCTGTCGTTTGCATTAATTTTTCTGTAGTTATTTCCGAATCCTATTTCCGATAAAAAATTTAACGGCTTATACGAATATTTAATCTTTGCTACATCCTTAAGATAAACGGGTTTTCCGTTATAAACGGATATTATAAAGTTCTCGACCGAACTTACATGGTGAAAATATCCGCCTGCCGTCAGAAACATTTTTTTATTGTTTTTCTGAAGAAAACCTGCCGGAATGTTTATATTGGTTCCTTTAAGCTCCTGCGCTATCATTAACGGAGAAACGTTATAACCAGCCATTTTCAAGGGATTCAGATAAACGTTGAGTTGTTTGTATCTTGCGCCGTTTAAAAAAGTTACCCCGGTTCCCTTAACGGAATCGAGCCTGTCTAATATCCTGCCTGCAATAGTCGTAAGATAACCCGCGTTATATTTTTTGCTCCATAGCGTGATATTTAAAATAGGCACGTGGTTTACGTCTATGGGCTTAATGAGCGGCCTCATTGCGCCCTTAGGAATTTCGTCGAGGTTTGAAAATACTTTATTATATATATCTACTAAGCTTTTATCGCGGCTTGCGTTGACATGAAACTCTACGGTAACTATAGATTCGGAGTTCATGGATATCGAGTAAACGTGCTTAACTCCCGGAATCTGCCACATTTTTCTTTCTAACGGCTTTGTTACTAAGTTTTTAACCTGCTCGCCGCTCGCTCCGGGAAATCTGACTATTACGTTTGCCGCCGGAACTATAATCTGCGGATTATACTGCCTAGGGGTAAGAAGAACCGCTATTATTCCGAAACCTATGCTAAAAAGGATTAATAAAAGCGTTATCTTGTTTTCTATAAAATATTCGGTAATTTTAGCGCTGAAATTTTTATTCATTTATCTAAAAAACTCCTTATCTTGTATTATAACTTCGGGTTCACATAGCTTCCTGCGCTTATTTTGTCTAAATCGGTTGTTACTATAATCATTCCGGGATTTAATCCGTTTATGATTACGATAAAATTATTTTTATACGTCCTGCCCCTTTTTACCGGCTGAAACACGACTTCGCCGGCGCCGTTAACGGTATAAACTCCGGTAATGCCGAGTCTCCTTACGACGGCGGATTTCGGAACGGTTATAGCTTTCCTTTTTCCTATTTTAAATCTTGCCGTTCCGTACATTCCCGGCATCAGCCCGGATTTTTCGGCACCTTTTATGGCAATTCTAACTAAGACGGAATGGGAATAAGGATTGGCAGACCTTACTACGGATATTACTTTTCCTTCGACAGATTTATTTATAGACGAAAAATTCAATTTAACGGCTTCGGCGTTTTTTATTTTGCTAAAATATTTGACGTTTACGGATGTCTTAAATTCCAATTTCTTAAGGCTTTGAATTATTAACAGCATCTGTCCGGGCGCGACAAGGTCGCCCATGGAAACGTTTTTTTTAGTTATGACCCCGTCGATAGGAGAATAAATATTTTTGTAATCCAAATAGTTCCCGGCTTCGTTCAAGTCGGCTTTAGCCACTTTATACTGCATTAAGGTATTGTCGTACATCTGTCTCGACACAGAATTTTCTTTATATAATCTCTTAATCCTGTCGTATGTTTTTTTTGCGTTAATAAATCCGGCTTTCGCGGCATAATATTTTGAGCCTATTTCGGGGGCGCTTAATTTTAATAAAAGCTGCCCTCTGGAAACCGCCTGACCCTGATGGGCGTTTTCCGAAACTACATATCCCATAATATGGGCGGATATAGCTGTATTATTTAATGAATCCGTATTTCCCGGGGATTTAAGATAATCCGGAATAATGCTGTATTGAGTTTTAAATGCGCCGACGCTCAGCTTTGATTTAGTTTCTCCCGTAACGCCCTGCTTTTTTGCGCATCCGCTTAACGATAATGATAATACTGTAAAGAATACCGCTAAAACGGCGTAAAATCTACCGTTGATTTTTTTCATCTCCTGCTCCCTTTATATATCTGAAATAGCTTAAATACTTATTATTTTCCGCTGTTTTTTACGGAGGGTTATTTTATATATATAACTATCCATATATAACAATATTATCATTTTCATATGTTTTAAGTCAAATTTTTTTATCAGCCTTTTTTTGCAAAATTTATTACGTCAATAATAGGAAGATATATTGCCAGCGCAAGAAAGAGGACCATGCCGAAAATTATAGTTAAAAGCACCGGTTCTATGCTTGCCTGAAGCATGCCCAGCTGGTGGTCCAAATCTTCGTCGAAATAATCCGCGACCTTGCCGAGCATTTCGTCTATATGTCCGGTTTCCTCGCCTACGCTGACCATCTGGATAATAATGCCCGAAAAAATTCTAGAATTCTTGAAACTGTTTGCAATAGACTCCCCTCTTGTAACGTCGGACTGTATTTCGTCTATTTTATTGGTAAAAAATTTATTGTTTACGGCGTTCCTGATAAGTTCGAACGCTCTGTTGACGGGAAGCCCGCTCTGAAATAAAAGCCCGAATATCCTTGTAAACTGGCTCATCATGGATTTATAAAAAATGCTTCCGAATATAGGTATTTTAAGTTTATGTTCGTCCCACCACAGTCTTCCCGAAGACGAATTCAAATAAATTTTAACTCCGGCCGTCAAAGCAACGGCGGCGATTAAAACTGCATACCAGAAGCCGACGAAAAAATCGGAAACAGCCACTAATATCCTTGTTTCTAATGGAAGAGGAACGTTAAAACTTTTATAAAGCATAGCAAATTTGGGTATGACGAATCCTACTAATATCACTACGGCGATTATTATTGCCGAAACGACGATTTTAGGATAGAACGTGGCGCTCTTTACTTTTGCCCTAACCGCCATATCTTTTTCCATTAATAAAGCAAGCCTGACGAGTATGTCATATAAAAGACCGCTGGTTTCGCCGACTTCTACCATATTTACGTAAATTTCGGAAAAAACTTTGGGATGTTTTGCAAAACTTTTTGAAAGAGTCTGCCCGCTCTCTACGTCCCGTTTTATTTCAGCCAGAATCTCCTTGAATTTTTTGTTTCTTGCAAATTCCATTAAAGAATCGAGGCTTTTGGTTAGCGGCACGCCCGATTGATACAGCGTGGCAAGCTGTCTCGAAAAAACTATTACGTCTTTTTTAGAGATGCTCTGAAATACGGGAAAAAAATCGCCCCATGAAAAACTTGCGGACTCTTCGACCGAAATAGGGATAAGCTTCAATTCTTCTATCTGTTTTTCTGCGGAAATAGGGGAAACGGATTCTATTCTTCCGGCTATGAGTTTCCCATGCCTGTCTCTCGCCTTATAATTGTATATAGCCATAAATAAAAGCAAAAAACCGAATATTTAAAGATTTATATTTTTATATTATGATGTATATATAACGAGTTTATTATGTACCGTTATGTATTAGTTGTTTTAATATTATTATACCGCACGGTTATTTGCAAGTTTTATATGTCCTGCGTAGCCTGCAGAACTTCTTCCAGCGTCGTAACGCCTTCTATAACTTTTTTCAGCCCGGCCATTCTCAGGGGAATGAAACCGTCCTTTATGGCGGCGTTTCTTATCTGCGCCGCATCGGCTTTTTCGATAATCAGTTTTTGTACGTTTCTAGAAAGCGTTAAAATTTCCTGTATGTTTATTCTTCCGCGAAAACCTGTTCCCATGCATAAATCGCAGCCCTTTTCTTCATAGAACTTAAAATTAACGCCCGCAGGAAGACCGAGTTCCTTAAGAAGTGCCGGCTCCGGCACATACGCCTGCTTGCATCTGTCGCAAAGCCTCTTTACTAATCTCTGCCCGATTATTCCGACAATAGAAGAAGAAATCAAAAAAGGCTCTATTCCCATATCGGCAAGCCTTGAAATTGAGCTGGAAGAATCCTGCGTATGAAGAGTAGAAATAACGAAATGGCCGGTTAACGACGCCTGAATCGCTATTCTTGCCGATTCCTCGTCCCTTATTTCGCCAACGAGAATGATATCCGGGTCCTGCCTAAGAACGGCTCTTAAAGCGTCCGGGAACCCCATTCCTCCTTTTTTATTGGCTTCTATCTGGTTTATATATCTTATTTTATATTCTACCGGGTCTTCAACGGTTATAATATTTTTATTTATGCTGTTAAGTTCAGCTATCATAGAATAAGCCGCAGTAGTTTTGCCTGAACCGGTAGGTCCCGTTATCAGAAATAGGCCGTATTTCCTGTATATTATCTTTAAAATTTTTTCTTTATCGTTTTTGTCTATAGGAAGTTCCGAAACCTTATTGACCTTTGAAGCTTTGTCTAATAGCCTGAAAACCGCTTTTTCCCCGTTTATGGTCGGAACTACGGAAACCCTTACGTCTAAATTTTTTTCTCCGGCGTTTATGTCGAACCTCGAATCCTGCGGGTTCCTTTTTTCCGCGATATCCATATTCGCCATTATCTTTATTCTTGCTATAACGGGATTTAAAAACTGCAAAGGGATTCTTCTTGCTTCTATAAGTTCGCCGTCTATTCTTTCCCTGACTATCATTTCGTCCGAAAGAGGCTCTATATGTATATCTGAAGCCCTGTTTTTAGAAGCTGAAAATATTATATCGTTTACTAGCTTGATTATATTTACGTCTTCGGACTGCAGGACTTCCTTGACTGCGGCCGAAGCCGAAGGGGAATGGGGAAAGCCGGGAAAGCCGGCCGCTCCCGTCTGTCCCGCCGCTAAACCGGTAAAATTTTTATTATCGGTAGGAACGACGTTTTGATGCGAAGCCGCTTTAGATATGTCTTTAGCGGTCCAGACGAAATCTATCGCCTTAGAGATATCGTGTTCTTTTGCCAGAACTATATCTATATTGTAATCTATATGCCTTTTTAAGGCATCTGCGGCAAAAACGTTAAGCGGGTCGGAAAGCGCCACGGTAAGAATACCATCTGCGAGGCTTATTCCGACCATTTTAAACTGCCTAGAAAGCCCTTCGGATATCAGCCTGCCGGCGGCCGGGTCTATTATGAGCTTCGAAAGGTCGATTTTTTTTAAACCTATTTGCGAGGAAAGTGCATCTAATATATTGTCTTCCGAAAGTATTCCGAGGGCGGTCAGCGCCGAACCTAATCTCAGATTGCGCTTTTTTCCCTCAGTAAGAGCCGTTTCCAGCTGGGTAGGATTTAAAAGCCCCGCATCTAAAAGTATCTCGCCGAGTTTTTTAGTTTTTGATAAATTATTTATT
>JAJYZM010000084.1 GCA_021799935.1 bacterium
TGACATAATTTAAAATATAATTTATATTTTATTGGGGGAATTAGTTAATACTATAGGTCTCGCTATTCAGATGCATGCATCTGCTACGGACATAGTCACTATGCAATTCTGAAGCCAGCCGGGGCTGACCCTTTCCCTCCATCCTATAGTAGCGGCAACCGGAGACGCTTTAAAGAACGGTATCGTTTAATTTTGGTTTGCGCATTCCGCGATTGCCTTGTATTTATTCTGCAGGTTTCATTGTGATATTAAAAAACGCTTGACATCGCAGTATTTTTTTCATATTATAATGATAATGATTTTTATTATCATTAATATTAATTTTTTAACTTAAAAGGCCCGCTAAAAATTATGGAAAGTGTTCCGTTAAAGTCCCAAAATTCTGCAGAAGAAAATCCATACCGCGGAAAAGGACGGAACAGGAGGAGAGGAAGAGGCAGATTTTCCATATTTAGCAAGCGTTCGCTATATAGGGGGCTTCATTTTTTTAAGGTGCTGGGTCCCGGTTTCGTCGTTATGATTGCCGATATGGATGCCGGTTCCGTTACTACGGCGGGCGTTTCCGGCGCACAGTGGGGATACAAGCTTATACCTCTGCAGATACTCCTTATACCTATTTTATATTTAATACAATCTATGACGTCGAGGCTTGGCTGCGTCACCAGAAAAGGGCACGGAGAACTTATAAAAGAATATTACGGTAGTAAATGGGCGGCTTTTGCTACGATAACCCTGTTTCTCGTCGTATTTTCCGCTCTTATTACTGAATTTTCCGGCATTGCGGCGAGCGGAGAGATATTCGGCATACCTAAAGTTTTTAGCGTCGGCGTCAGTTTTTTAATCCTTCTGTTTGTAGTCTTTACTGGAAGCTACCGCAAGGCTGAGAATATCGCCCTTATTTTTTCTCTTACCGGATTCGTATTTATACCGGCCGCAATTTTTGCGCATCCGGATTATCATCAGCTTGTTTTCAAAGGGCTTTTCGGTTCGCAGCCGCTCGGTAATAAAGATTATATATGGCTTATAGCGGCAAACGCCGGAGCGGTTATAATGCCGTGGATGATTTATTACCAGCAAAGCGCTACGGTCGATAAAAATCTGTGTAAAAAAGACGTTAAGCTGGCGGAAACGGATACGCTTATAGGAAGCATCGCGACGCAGGTTCTTATGATAGCGGTTATAGTTATGACTGCCGCGACTTTGTATAAAGCCCATATAGTTCCCTCAACCGCAAAAGCTATCGGTCAGTCCTTAATACCTTTGGCCGGAAAATATGCGGGTGCTTTGTTTGCTGTCGGCCTTTACAGTTCCAGCCTTCTGGCGGCTTTCGTAGTGTCTATGGCGTTTACTTGGGCTGCGGGAGAAACTTGGGGATATAAGCACAGCTTGAACCATCGTTTCAGCGAGGCAAAACTTTTTTATTTCATATATATAGTATTAATTTTCGTATCGGCTATGCTGGTTCTTATACCCGGCATACCGCTCGTAACTATTATGGTTGACGTAGAAGCGTTTAACGGCTTCATCCTTCCGATAGTCCTCGGGTTTTTGATAGCACTTGCCGGCAGCAAAAGGATACTTGGAGAATATGCCTATTCTAAAAAATCCATAGCGGTCGTCGGGATACTTGGGCTGGCAATGGTTATTTTAGGAATAGTAACCGCGCTTCCGCAAAGCTGGCTGGATTATATCCATCCGTAAAGAGATGCAAAGGAAGATATTATGCGGATTGACGCGCCTTTTCTTTATTGTTTTTTTATGTATTAAGTTAATTCTATCGTCTATCTAGTCTTATTAGGCCTACAGGCGCCGCAAATCCCGTATATTTCCAGTTTATGTTTTATCGGTATAAAATTGTTAGCTCTGGCAAGCTTATCCTGCAGTTTTTCAATTTTTTCGTCGTTGACTTCTATGAGCCTTCCGCATTTTACGCATATAAGATGGTCGTGGTGACTTCCGCCTAATTTTTGCTCGTATTTAGTTTTCTGTTTGCCTATCTTTATTTCTTCCGCTAAACTGCTTTTGCATAACAGATTCAGATTTCTCTGCACGGTTGCATAGCCTATTTCGGGGTTTTTCTTTTTTACTATATTAAAAAGCTCTTCAGAGGTGATATGTCTTCCGGCGGAAAAAAAAGCATCGACAATAGCTTCTCTCTGCTTTGTATGGCGCAGGCCTTTTTCTTCTATATATTTAATAAAAGTGTTTTTAAATTCGGCTTTATCTTTATTATACATAAAGATAAATTATAAAATTTTTATGAAATTTGCAAGAAAAATCGGTTAGAACCAGACATAACCCCGCCGGTTTCGATATAAAGACAATAGTTCTTTATCGGTCAAGCACCTTTTTAATTTCGCCGATTCGGCTTTTACTGCTGCAAGCATATTTCCGGCGTCTTCGCCGGTTATTTGAACCCCCATTTTATTAAGTTTATATTTGATTGCAGAAGAACCTCCGTGTTTTCCAAGCAAAATTTTTCTTTTTGCACCCGTAAATTCCGGCAGATATGCTTCATAATTAATGGGATTTTTTAATATTCCGTCGGTATGAATTCCGGCTTCATGGTAAAAAATATTTTTGCCGAATATCGGCTTAGATACAGGAATCCGTCTCTTCGTTATTTTTGCTATAAATTTTGACAGACTTTTTGCTTTTATGAAATCGAATTTAATTTTTTGATTTTCTATAAAATTAAAATAGGCGATTACCTCTTCTAATGCGCAGTTTCCGGCTCTTTCACCGATTCCGGAAATACTGCCCGATAAAGAACCTGCGCCTGCTTTCAGGGCGGCAACCGAATTTGCGGAAGCCATGCCGAAATCGTTATGCGTATGAATTTCGAGCGTTATATTTTTAAATTTTCTGCTGCTTTTTAGTTTTTTTATATTTTCGTATATTTTTAGAGGATTTAATATGCCTACCGTATCCGAATAGCGGAATTTATAAGCTCCTTCGCCTTCGGCAATTTTAATAATTTCGGCAACCGATTCGAAATCGGCTCTCGAAGAATCTTCGCCCCCGACCGAATATTTTACGCCTTCTTTATTTAATATTTTTAATATATTTATAAGGTTAGCCTTTACATATTGAAAATCTTTCTTAAGTTTATATTCTATGTGAATTTTAGATACGGGAACCGATACATGGATAAATTTAAGCCCTATATCTAAAGATGCGTATATATCTTCCTTTTTTGCCCTGTTCCAGCCGGTGATTTTTGCATTAAGTCCCGCTTCGTTAATTTTTTTGACCGCATTTTTTTCATCTCCTCCCATCACCGGTATGCCGGCTTCTATCTCATTCACGCCGGTTTCATCTAGCATTCTTGCAATCAGCAGTTTTTCGTCTATTGAAAAAACAATCCCCGCCGTCTGTTCCCCGTCTCTCAAAGTTGTATCGTTTATAATTGTATTATCTATTATATTATTCATACATGTTATAAAAGCATAATTCATGCCATCACTTTATTCTTTATTTGAAAAGGCGGGAGAAGCGAGCAGATTTAGAAAAGGAAAAGGGGGCAGATTTTATTTTTAGAAGAAAAATTAATCTGTCCCCTTTTCCTTCCTTTATCGCCTTTGTCTGCCGTCCTTTCTGCTGTTTTTTTAATCAAACGTGTTCATATATTAATCAAATTAATTTGATAATTAATTTTTCCTTTAAACCGCATAAAATTTAAAAAGTTTAGAAATGAGCAAATACAAAAGGTTTAGGGTATAAAAAATTGTGGCATAAAGATTGCTTCTATAAAAATTAATTATGTATCATATAAATTAAAAATATTATATTTTTATATAGGCGCAAATGGGCGCTTGCGGCAACGACGCCGCAATTAGAGAGATTAGAAGATTCTGCTTCATCCCTTCGTCTCTTTAGTTGCGGCGTTTTTATTTTTTAACAAAATAATTTATTTTTATTTGGAGGTAAAACAAATGAGACAGGTAGCTATTTACGGAAAAGGCGGAATCGGAAAATCCACGACGACGCAGAATACTTTAGCGGCTCTTGCTGAACGCGGAAATAAAATAATGCTCGTAGGATGCGATCCTAAAGCCGATTCCACAAGACTGCTTCTGGGCGGAAAAGGTCAGGAAACGGTCTTAAATTCCGTTAAAGAAGTCGGTCAGGAAAACGTTACGGAAGAAGATGTTTTTAGGATAGGGTTCGGAGGCGTAAGATGCGTCGAATCCGGAGGACCAGAGCCGGGAGTCGGATGCGCAGGCAGAGGGATTATTACGTCGATTACTACTCTTGAACAGCTTGGTTCGTACGAAAGAGATCTCGATTACGTTTTTTACGACGTTCTGGGCGACGTCGTCTGCGGCGGGTTTGCAATGCCTATAAGGGAAGCCTATGCGAAGGAAATATACGTCGTATGTTCGGGAGAGCTTATGGCGCTTTATGCCGCGAACAATATATGCAAAGGCGTCCTTAAGTATGCCAATACCGGCGGAGTGCGCATAGGCGGGCTTATATGCAACTCCAGGAACGTTGACAACGAAAGGGAAATGGTAGAAGCGTTCGCAAAAAAAATAGGGACGCATATGATACAGTTTATTCCAAGGGATAACGTTGTCCAGAGAGCAGAAATTAAAAAGAAG
This sequence comes from bacterium, assembly GCA_021799935.1. The sequence goes on from JAJYZM010000084.1 coordinate 4,605, forward strand.
ACGGTTATAGAGCATGATAAAGATTGCGCGCAAGCGGATGTTTACAGACAGCTTGCAAAGAATATCGAAGAAAACGAGATGTTTGTAATACCTAAGCCTATGACGATGCAGGACCTTGAAGACCATATGATGGAGTACGGCTTTATGGAAGAATACGAAAGGACTACCGACGGGAAAAGCGCGGCGGTTTAATTTTAAGGTAATTATATATGAATAATATGAACGATTTTAATACAGCCGTAGCAAAACATCCCTGTTTTAACAAATCAGCCTCGAAACATTACGGCAGAGTTCATTTGCCTGTTGCTAAATACTGCAATATTTCCTGCAACTACTGCCACAGGGATTACGACTGTCCGAATGAATCGAGACCTGGCGTAACGTCGAGCCTGCTCTCGCCCGAAGATGCCGTAGGTAGAATATACGAGGTAAAGAGGCTTTTTAAAGATATAAGCGTAGCCGCAGTTGCAGGTCCGGGCGACAGCTTGGCAGAGCCGAGGAATACGATGAAGACGTTTGAACTTGTTAAAAAAGAATTTCCCGGGATTATACTATGCATGAGCACGAACGGACTCGATTTAGCCGAAAATTTAGAGGAGCTTAAAGAGAAAGGAGTAAATTTTATAACCGTAACGCTTAATGCGGTAGATGCGTCTATAGCCCAAAAAATATACAGGTATGTTAATTATAAGGGTATTATTTATACGGAAAAAGATGCCGCAAAATTATTATTGGACAGGCAGATAAGCGGCATAGAAAATGCCGTGAAAATGGGGTTTACTATAAAAATAAATTCCGTTCTTATACCCGGCGTCAACGATTTTCACATAAAAG
>JAJYZM010000085.1 GCA_021799935.1 bacterium
ATTTATAATATCTTCTTCTTTAATTATTTCCGGCGCATTTTCAAATCTTTTAAGCAGGATTTTTCAGAGATACGTGGTGGATTTCCTGGATTTTCACATTTACGGCTACCACTGGCCGAGTTTTAATTTAGCGGATAGTTCCGTGGTCGTAGGAACTATACTGCTTTTTATATCGGTCATAAAATATATTTAAAATTTAGAATATTAATTTAATTTAAATGAAATTTTCGGCAGATAAAAATTACGATTTTAATAGCATAGAAAGCAAATGGCAGTCTTTCTGGGAAAAGGAAAATACTTTTGCCGCAAAGAACTCCGCAGGCGATAAACCTAAATTTTACAGTTTAGAAATGTTTCCATATCCTTCTGGGAGAATTCATATGGGACATGTAAGAAACTATGCCATAGGGGATGCCGTTGCCCGCTTCAAGAGATTAAAAGGTTTTAACGTGCTTCACCCTATAGGATTCGACAGCTTCGGACTTCCCGCAGAAAACGCCGCTATAAAAAATAAAACCAACCCCGCTCTCTGGACCAAAAATAACATAGATTATATGATAGGACAGTTGAAAGAGCTTGGGTTTTCATACGACTGGAACAGGCTAGTGATAACTTCGGACCCGGAATATTATAAGTGGGAGCAGTTATTTTTTCTGCAGATGTTTAAAAAAGGTCTGGCTTATAAAAAGATTTCCAACGTCAACTGGTGCGATTCCTGCAATACTACTCTTGCCAACGAACAGGTGGAAGACGGCAGATGCTGGAGATGCGGCAGTAACGTGAATATAAAAAATATGGAGCAGTGGTTTTTTAAAATAACCGCTTATGCCGAAGAACTGCTTGACGATTTAGACGGCTTGGCCGGCTGGCCGGACAAAGTCAAAACTATGCAAAGGAACTGGATTGGAAAGAGCTCCGGCTTAACCGTCGATTTTAAGATAGTCGATTCGTACGAAAATAGTGGAGACGAAAATTGTATAGAAATATTTACTACCCGTCCGGATACTATATTCGGTGCTACTTTTATTGCAATGTCGCCGTTTCATCCGCTTGCAAAAAAATTAATTAAAACTGCCGAAAAGACAGCCGAACTGGAAAGAATCACCCGTAATTCGTTAATATCTAAGGATGTTGCCGAAAAAGAAGGTTTTTTTACCGGTTCTTATGCCGTAAATCCTTTTAACGGAAAAAAAATACCGGTATATGTCGCAAACTTTGTTTTAATGGATTACGGAACTGGCGCCATAATGTCGGTTCCGGCTCACGACGCCCGCGATTACGAATTTGCCGAAAAATACGGAATTGAAATAATCAGGGTAATTAAACCCGCGGCACTGCAGGAAGGAAATAAAAGCGAAAATGCCGAAGAATCGGAAGGACTGCCTTTTACCGCCCATGGAACGCTTATTAACTCGGGTGAGTTTGAAGGACTTTTTTCGGAAGAAGCAAAAGAAAAAATTTCCGCATACGCCGAAAAAGAGGGGTTCGGCAGGAAAATTATTAATTACAGGCTGAGGGACTGGGGAATATCTAGGCAGAGATACTGGGGCTGCCCTATACCTATCGTATATTGCGAAAAATGCGGAACAGTGCCTTTAAACGAGAGCGACCTGCCTTTAGTGCTTCCGGGAGACGCCGCGTTTACCGGTGAAGGAGTTTCGCCCTTAAAAAAGCTTGAATCGTTCGTAAACGTAAAATGCCCTAAATGCGGCGGCGATGCGAAGCGCGAAACGGATACGATGGATACTTTCGTGGAATCTTCATGGTATTTTTTAAGATATACACTTTTGGACAGGAAAGAAGAAGTTCCTTTCAAAGATGAGGATACGGCTTACTGGCTGCCCGTTGACCAGTACATAGGCGGAGTCGAGCATGCAGTAATGCATCTTTTATATTCAAGATTTTTCGTCAAAGTCTTAAGGGATTTAAAGTATTTTAAATTTAACGAGCCCTTTAAAAATCTTCTAACGCAGGGAATGGTTGTAAAAAACGGCGCAAAGATGTCGAAATCCAAAGGCAATGTAGTTGACCCCGACGGTCTTATTAAAAAATTCGGAGCCGATACCGTAAGACTGTTCGTTCTTTTTGCCGCTCCGCCAGAAAAAGACCTTGAATGGAACGATTCCGGAGTAGAAGGGGCTTTCAGATTTATTAACAGGTTTTATAGAACGGTAATTGCGGGGTCGGAAATCCTTAAGGATTTGGAAGGCAATTCCGAACCTTTTATTTATAAAACTTTAACAAACGATATAAATCAAAATATTAAAGAAATTATTTATAAATTAAGCAGGATAATCGAGAAAACGGAAATAGAAATGGATGGGCGATATCATTTTAATACCGTCATAAGTTCTTCTATGGAGTTAATTAACGAATTTAACGACTTTATAACCGGCGAAGCCTTTAAAAAAGATGTTATGAGCAAAGCCGATAAATATTTGCTTAAATATTTTTTAAACTCAGTTATTTTAATACTGTATCCCTTTATTCCTCATGTCTGCTCCGAAGCATTCGAAATATTAAATATTTCTTTTATAGAAAACGCGCCTTGGCCTGAAAAAATAGATACCGGTTATGTCCGGGAAAATTGCAATATAGCCGTGCAGATAAACGGAAAAATGCGCGACCTTATAGTTGCGGATATAAATTCGGATGAGTCGGCAGTACTTAAGATTGCTTTGGAAAGCGTCAAAATTGCGAAATACGTCGGAGATAAAAGCCTCATTAAAAAAACTATATACGTAAAAAACAAGCTTTTGAGTATAATAATATGAAAAATAAACTTATACTTTTTATTTTTATTTTATTTACTGCTGGTTTTTCAACCTCCTGCGGGTTCAGGATTTTAAATGGAAAAGAAGGCTCCGTTAAGAAATATAACGATATCTCGCAGATATACATAAAACCTTTTAAAAATTTAACCTATAAGAGCGGGGCGGGGGTATATTTTTCCAATAATATCGCAAATTATCTTAACGTTCAGTCCGATATGTTTACATCCAATAAAAACGACGCGCTTTACTATTTAACAGGGAAGATTACCTCTATTCAGAACAGCGTAATGTCTTATACCGGAGTTGCAGCAGCGGTGGATTACATGCTCACCGTAAAAGTGACGGTGAGCATGTACGGCACTAACGGTAAGATAATTTTTAGCAATGCAGGTTTTTCTTCGGGGGCAACATATTATAACTATATTAATCCTCTTACTGCGCATAAACAGGAAAAAATGGCCATAGAAACGGCGTCTAAAAGAATAGCCAGAAAAATAGTAATATATATAGAAACTAAAAAATTAACCTCGTATTAATTAATTACTCTTATTTTCTTATATATAATAAGAGTAATTTTGGCTAATAAATAGCCTAAAATGCCGCCCGCGATTACGTCTAAAGGATAATGCTCTCCGTCGTAAACGCGGGAAAAGGCCACTGCAAACGCAAGAATATAAAATAATTTTTTGCGTTTCGGAAATATATAAGAAAGGGCTACGGCGAGCGAGAAAGCGGTTACGGAATGGCCTGAAGGAAAAGACCGTTCGGTCAGATGCCTCCCGAGCAGGTTTATATGCACGGCGCCCGTTTTTATCAGTTCATGGAGAGCTACGGCCGGTCTAGGCCTGTTTACGGCTCTTTTTATTATGATATCGAATATACCCGGGACGATTTGAGTTAAAAAAAGCAGAAGAAAAGATTCTTTAAATTTAGGACGATTATAAAAATAAACATAAACGAGAACCAGCCAGTAAGCAACCCAGCCGTTGCCCAGATATGTAACAGCTCTCATATTATCGTTCAATAAAGAAAAGTGAAAGTTGTCGTTTATCAACAAAAAAAGGGCGGTATCTAAACGGAGAATATAGGAAAGCATAAATTTTATGTTTTGATTTTATGGTTTATTAAGATATAATTTTAATAGAATAATTTGCTAAGTGCAACAATAATTATGCTTATCGGCAATAAACAATAACAAAAAGGGGCATTGAGATATGCAGGCGGTTATAATGGCGGGGGGTTTCGGAACAAGGCTTAAGCCTTTAACTAATAACGCTCCGAAGCCAATGATACATATCGCAAACAAACCGATGATGGAGCATGTCGTTAATCTCCTTAAAACATACGGCATTAACGATTTAATTGTCCTGCTATACGTCCAACCCGAACTAATAAAAAATCATTTTAAAGATGGAGCCGATTTCGGCGTAAAGATAGAATACGTTCTTGCCGAGGAGGATTATGGGACGGCGGGGGCGGTAAAAAATGTTGAAAATATAATAAGAGAAGACGATTTTATCGTAATAAGCGCGGATATTATTACCGATATTAATTTAAGCAGGCCTATAGACTTTCATATAAGCAGAAAAAGCGAAGCCACGATAGTTCTTACGAGAGTCGAAAATCCCCTTCCTTTCGGAATAGTAATCACGGACAGCGAGGGCAGGATTACAAAGTTTCTTGAAAAACCGACATGGTCCGAAGTATTCAGCGATACCATAAATACCGGAATTTATATTTTAAATAAGTCGGCATTAAAAATGATTCCCGAAAAAAGCGAGTTCGATTTTTCGAAAGACCTTTTTCCTTTACTTTTGAAAGAAAATAAAAATCTTTTCGGACATATATCGTCGGGCTACTGGAAGGATGTAGGCACCCTTTCCGAATACAGGCGGAGCCAGTTGGAAATTATAGCCGGAAAGATAGATTTGAATATCGAGGGAGAATACATTCCCGATAAAAATATAAAAATAGGCGCTAAGAGCATTATAGACATAAGCTGCGATGCCGAAAATTCCATATTCGGAAAAGACGTTCATATTCTTCAGAACTGTAAAATAAAAAATTGCGTTATAGGAGATAACTGCACTATAGGGGAAGCCACCCAGATAAGCGGTTCGGTTATAGGCAAGGGTTCGAAAATAGGCTCGAACTGCGATATACAGGAAGCCGTATTGGGATATAAAACGGCCGTGGGGAATAATGTTTTTATAGGCTCCGGCGCCGTTATATCCGACGTATGCCACATAGGCAACGGCGCCGTTATAAATCCTAACGTCAAAATATGGCCTTATAAAAATGTGGAAGACGGCGCTGTATTATCCGAAAGCCTAATATGGTCAGATAAATGGAGCGCTAAAATATTCGGACAATACGGTATAACCGCTCTCGCAAATTTAGAAGTTACCCCTGAGTTTGCGTCTAAACTGGGAGCGGCATTCGGGGCGACGATAGGCAAAAACAGGACGATTTCCGTATCCCGCGACAGCCATAAAACCTCCCGTCTTTTTTCAAGGGCTATTATGTCCGGCGTTCTTTCGGTGGGCGTCAACGTCAACGATTTCAGCGATACCCCTATTTCTATAGTCCGGTATCAGGCGAAACAGTTCAAAAGTTCCGGCGGCATACACGTCAGGCAACATCCTTTCGATAAAAA
>JAJYZM010000086.1:0-4676 GCA_021799935.1 bacterium
CTTCGGATATGCCGGTAAGATTCGCGATGCTTAAAAACGGGCGGACGGAAATAGGAAAATCCGTCTGTAGAATATTTAATATTTTCTTGTCGGTTAATTCCAGTTCCATATTTAAAAAAAAAGGTTAATTTAATATTAATTATATCAATTTATTCGAATAACCGTCAAGAAAAAACCTCCGCCCGCCTTTTCGGCGGCAGAGGTTTTAATTTTAATCTTTACGTAAAAAAATGCGGCATTATTTATTATGCGGCATATTACTTCAAAGATTCGAGATACTCCGCAATAGCATTGACCTTAGAAGCAGGCATGCTTTTATGGTTAGGCATAATAGCCATGTAAGACTTTCCGTTAAGAGTAACGGTGCTTCCGGACGCAAAATGCGCGCCGGGGTTAACTATCTGCGTCTTGAGCCACGACAGGCCTCTCTGCGAACCTACGTGGGAAAGATTCGGACCGACTTGGCCGCCGTTTCCGTTAATGGTATGGCAGGCTATACAGCCTTCAGAACCGAAAAGAGACGCTCCAGACGCGGCAAAAGCCGAAACGCTAATTGCCGATATTCCGGTAAAGATTAACGCCGCTAAAAATAACTTGCCGATTTTTAAAATCATTCGATTCACCTCCTTTTTTTTATGTCGATATAAAGAAATATTTATTGCGTAATAAAACGAAACGATAAAAAAATAATAATAAAAACGATACCGCGGTTAATATTTCTGAATACCGGTTAAAAAATGGGGTTTCAAATGCTTTAATATGCCCCGTATATAGTTCGTTAGTTATCTAAGCGGGCTATATACGGGGTGTAAATAATTCGGAAAGTTCTTTATGTTTTATACTATTTTAAAGACTCGAGATAAGAGGCTAAAGCGTTAAGCTTTGATGCCGCCATGTGTCTGTGTCCGGGCATAATAGCCTGATACGACTGGCCGTTGATGTTTGAGGTGGTTCCGGCGGCGAAATGAGCACCGGGATTGGTTATCTGGGTTTTAAGCCAGGAAAGGCTTCTTTTACTGCCTACGTGTGATAAGTCTGGGCCTACCGAACCGCCCACGCCGTTAATACTGTGACAGGCAATACAGCCTTCGGAGTTGAAAATCGAAGAGCCTGATGCGGCAAAAACCGTAGTAGCGCTAAAAATTAATGCTGCGGCAATGAATAAAGCCGAAATGCTTTTTTTCATAATAATTCTACCCCCTTAAAATTAAAAAAAAAATAAATTGATTTACTGAACTAATATATATATATATATTATAACAAAATTTAAGTCAATATATTTTTTAGGCGATGTTTTATTAAAATTTATTAAAATTTTTCTTGCATTTTTCACTAAATAACATATAATAAAAAATCGTGTTTTTATTTTATCTTTTTATTAAAATTTATTAAGAAGATTTATAATCTTCTGAGGAGGTAAGGGTAAAATGAATTCTTTAGGAACGCATTTACTTTTAGAGTTAAAAAAATGCAAAAAAAATATTTTGGCCGACCTTGATTTCGTAGAAACCGCAATGCTTGATGCAGCGGCGGAAGCGAAAGCGACCATAGTAGAACATAAATTTCACGAATTTAATCCGTTCGGAATCAGCGGAATGGTGATAATTGCGGAATCGCATCTTTCTATACATACATGGCCGGAATACGATTATGCGGCGGTAGATATTTTTACGTGCGGAGATATAATAAAACCTCAGGAAGCGGCGGAGTTTTTAGTCGAAAGGTTCGGGTCTTTGGAACCGCAGATTATGGAAATAAAAAGAGGGCTTATATCTATTTACGACGAAGAGCTTCCTCATAAAGTACTCTGCGAGGAGAAGCTCGTCGCCCGTTAGCGTCGTATTTGAGTCAATTTTTCGTCGAACTTGCCGTAATAAGATATTGTCTGCGAAGCCCCTGCATATGAATTTTCCAATATTGCAAGGGCTTTTTTTATGCTTTCTTTGTCAAAAGGTTTTTTTAGTCCGCAATACATATCAGAAATATCAAGAATAGGCTCGAGAACGAACCTGCGGTTAAAAATCTCCGGATGCGGCAGTTTTAATTTCGGCAGGTCCAATGTTATGAAATTTTTTAGAGAACCGTAGTAAACGAAAAGTATATCGATATCTATAACCCTCGGCATATATCTTTTGCTTTCGCTTTTCCTGCCCATATTTTTTTCTATATTTTTCAAAAAGAAAAGAAGCTTTAGGCAGAAAGCAGGATAATCTTGCGTATCTCCGGGCATTTCAAGCATAACCGCGCAATTTAAAAAATAAGGCTGGTCGGCATTTCCGACCGGCGAAGATAAATATGCCGAAGAAATGCCGGACACAACTGCGCCCGTTATAGGGCTGCCGGGAACGGTCGCCGCGCTTTTAATTAAATTTAAAGCTTTCAGAAGATTATCTTCGGTATTCCCGACATTGCTTCCCAGCCCCAGGCATATATCCGTGCCGGGAATGCCGCCGCCTCCGCGGGACTCCGGTTTGCAGTCCATATCCATATCGCCGCATTTCATCCGCCCATGCGGACTAAAGCTTCTTTAATGCGGTTTTCGCTTATCGTCAAAGAAAATCTTATATATCCTTCGCCGTATTCGCCGAATCCCGAACCCGGCGTTACGATAATGCCGGTTTGGTTTAGCAGTGAAACTGCAAACTCCTTAGACTTCATATTTGCTTTCGGAACATGCGTCCACACGTAAAAAGTGGAATCCGATTTATAGACTTTATATCCTAATTTCTCTAATCCGCCTACTAACAATTCGCGCCTCTTTTTATAAATTTTATTGTTGTCTTCAACGGCTTTAAGTTCGTTATCGAGCCCGTAAGCTCCGGCAAGCTGAATAGCCTGAAACACGCCGGAATCAAGATTGGTTTTAACAGCTCCAAGCCCTTTTACGACTTCTTCGTTGCCGGCGGCGAATCCTATCCTGAAACCCGTCATATTAAAAGTTTTGGAAAGGGAATGAAATTCTATACCGATTTCTTTCGCCCCGTTAGCTTCTAAAAAAGAATCGTTCCCTTTTTCGCCGGTATAAACTTCGGAGTAGGCAAAATCGTGAGCGACTATAATTTCGTTTTTCTTTGCAAATTTAACGACCTCGTTGAAAAAATGCCTATCCGCCCTTGCAGAAGTAGGATTATTGGGATAATTTAAAAACATAAGTTTCGCTTTCTTTAAAATATCTTCCGGTATTAAGGAAAAATCCGGCAGAAAATCGTTTTCTTCTTTAAGAGGCATGATATAAGGAATGCCTCCAGCAAAAATAGTCCCAGCCCTGTAAACCGGATAACCGGGGTCAGGAATTAAAACTACGTCGCCCGGATTTATAAAAGCAAGGGGGAGATGCCCTATGCCCTCTTTTGAGCCGATGAGGGATAAAATTTCCGTTTCGGGGTCCAACGATACGTTAAACCTTTTTTTATACCAGTCGGAAACCGATTCCCTGAATTTTAAAAGCCCTTCATACGAAGGATATTTTTGGTTAACGTCTATCTCGCTTTCTTTTTTAAGGACGTCGACTATCGCCTTAGGAGTAGGAAGGTCGGGGTCTCCGATGCCGAAGCTTATTATATCTACGCCTTTTGCCTTTACCTGGGATTTAAGTTTGTCTATCTCGGCAAAAAGATACACCGGAAGTTTGCCTAATCTGTCGGAAAATTTGAATTGCATACGGGAATTAATCCTCCTTTAATTTTTATTAATTTTCAATATTGCTTTTGCATATTTTATAATAAAATTTTTTCTAAGTCTATATATTTTGAAGCTAAATCGTTCAGTATATTTATATTCTCCGACCGTTTATTTTCAGGAAGATACGGAATATCTCCGATAACCGGCACGTCCGTAAATTCGCCGAGCATTTCTTTATTTGACGAAATGCTCTCGTCGTTTTGGTTAAAAACGTTGTTTATTATAATACCGGATATTTTAATATCATGGCTTTTTGCATATTCTATATTTAACAGCGTCTGGTTTATCATGCCCAAGCCTGCTTTCGTCACTAAAATAATGCCTGCATCTATATATTTTGCAATATCTATCATAAAATGCTTCTTCTTTAAAGGAACGAGCATTCCGCCTGCTCCTTCGACGAGCATATAGTCATAGATTTTATTCAATTCGTAAAATTTAAAGAGGATTTCTTTAATGCACAGGTCTCCGCTTTCCTTTTTCAAAGCGGCGTAAGGAGACAAAGGGGACTTAAAAGTATAAGGAGTTATAATATCCGGCTCTTCTTTTAAACATCCATATTTCTTAACATAAGCGCCGTCTATATAATTTTTGACGCCGTCTTCGTTAATTTCAACTCCGGTTTCGACTGGTTTCATATATCCCGCGTTTAAACCGCGGCGCTTGAAGGCAAGAAGCAACAGAAGGCTGACGAATGTTTTTCCGATGTTCGTATCTATTCCGGTAATAAAAAATATTTTATCAGACATGGCATGCATTAAGTATAAAAAAAATGAAAAGGAAGGAAACTCCCCGAATTTTTATCGGGGAGGAAAATCAAAAAAAATACTACTTTACGCCTAATTTTTTAAGCGTCATAGGACCGATAATTCCGTCTGCTTTAAGGCCGTTTTTTTTCTGGAACGCTTTGACCGCATTGCTAGTAACGGGTCCGATCATTCCGTCGACTTTGCCTTTATAAAGCCCGTCCTTTGCAAGAGCCTGCTGAACCGCTT
>JAJYZM010000086.1:4686-5412 GCA_021799935.1 bacterium
ATATTGTTTTTACCGCTTTTTTGGCAACGACTTTCTTTGCCGCAGCCTTTTTAACGACTGCTTTTTTTGCGATTGTAGCGGCAAAAGAGCTGGAAGGTATTGCTATCAAGGCTAAAAATAAAACCGATAATAATAATTTTTTCATTAATTTTTTCACCTCCTTTTTATAAATATATTTTAACCTTTCATTTTTATCATTTTTTTATAATAATTGCAACTGAAATTATTATAAAACTTTTTTTATCGTGCCTATAAATTCGACCGGGTCGAATTTAACCACGTAATAGTCGGCGCCGGCCCTCATACCTTTGTCGGAATTTTCTACTCCGCTTAAGGAAGAGTGCATAATTACCGGAATATTTTTATATTTATCGTCGGATTTAAGCGTCTTGGTAAAAGTATAGCCGTCCATAACGGGCATTTCGACGTCGCAGATAATAGCGTCTATTTTATATTTATCTTCATATACTATGTCGAGGGCAGCCTTTCCGTTTTCTGCCAGCACGGTCCTGAACCCCTCTTTCATCAGCGCGTTATTGACTATCTTTCTCGCGGAGGACGAATCGTCTATAATAAGCACCGTCCTGTTTCCGCCGAATTCGTCTTTCTCTAAAGCTATCTCCCTGTTTTCCTTGTTATAAAAACCGAGTTCGTCAACTATGGATTCAAAGTCCAGCAAAAGGAGAAGTTCGTCGTTTTCGACCTTAATAATGCCGGTTACTTTGG
>JAJYZM010000087.1 GCA_021799935.1 bacterium
TACTCCCGTAATAAATATATTTTTTAATTAAATTTAATTAAAATGTTATCATTCTGTCAGATGTAATACATAGCTCTAATAGTTGACCCAAACCCGATATTTCTTCCACCTTGCAAACAGTCTGGTTTACTATGCCTCTTCTTTTTCCTGCAGCAACGCATACTATTAATCTTACGCCTTTGAGCTCAAGCTCCGAAAGTAGTTTCATAATATTTCTTTCGTCTCTCGGCGGCTCTAAAGTTGAACATCTGTTATAGACACCGTCGTTATAGAAAAATATGCCCGTTATCTCATGCCCGGACTCCATCGCCTCAACAATAAAATTATAAGCGGTATCCATGGCTTGATGCATATAAGGCCCTTCTTTAATAAGAACGCCAAGTTTCATTAATTCGCTCCTCCAAAATTAACTTATTAATTTATTAATTGCTCCATATTTAGATTGTACCGTATTTGCAATAAAGGTGTCCGATTTTAAATCGTACACCTTTATTGCGAGACTTTTATTCCTTTTTTTATTTACATTATTATAGCGTTGCTTACAAGCTGATGTATTCCGCCCACCATTTCTTCGTCTAATCCATATAGAGGAAATACCTTTGTAAACTGGGTTTTGCAGATTGCGCATATAAGGGCATAAAAATTAACACCGTGATTGTCAACCGCTTCTTTTACCGTCTGCATTCTCGGCATAGAACCCGCAAGCCTGACGTTCATAACTTCTTCGGTCAATAAACCTCCGCCTGCTCCGCAGCAATAAGTGCTTTCCTTAGTCGTACCTTCTCTTAACTCCACAAACTTATTAGCGGCGGCTTTGATTAGCTCTCTCGGTATCGTAAACTGCCCTCCTACGACATCGCCTATTCTGGAACCTCTTGCTACATTACAGGAGTCATGAAACGTGACTACCTTGTCGTCGTTTGCCGAAGGGTCAAGTTTGATTACTCCGTCCTTAACCAAGCCTAAAGTAAAGTCGCAAATATGGGTCGGCTGTTTATATTTGCTGTCGAGAAAATCGAACGGACCGTTCATAGTATTCGAATACATATACGCCGCTCTCCAGGCATGGCCGCATTCGCCTATAATAACTCTTTTTACTTTAAGCCTTCTTGCCTCGTCCCATATTCTTTTATTTATTTCTTTAGTATTTTGATAGCTTCCTATAAATTTTCCGAAATTACCGGCTTCCGAAGCATACGAGGAAACGGTATAGCTTATACCTGCCTTATGAAACACTTTTGCATAACCCTTCAATGATTCCATATGCGGCATGGCAAAAAAATCAGCAGACGGCGGAACCAATAAAACTTCGGCGCCCTCTACGTCCATAGGTATTTTAACGCCCTTTCCCCCTTCTTCCTCAATTTCTTCTTCCAGGTCGTCGAGTGTGTTTCTTAATGCGGCAGGCGGTATACCGATATTATTTCCAGTTTTAAAAACCTTATGGATAACTTCCGTCGTGTACTTTTGTCCGAGACCTATAGAATCCATAATCTGACGCGCGGCCATAGTAATTTCCGCGGTATCTATGCCGTAAGGGCAATATAGGGAACATCTTCTGCATTCGGAACACTGCCAGAAATAAGTGTACCATTCTTTCAAAACATCTTCTGTCAGTTCCTGCGCGTTTGAAAGGCTCTTAAAGAAGCCGGACGGAGTAAAATAATATCTGTAAACCTTCCTCATTAATTCCTGTCTTTGAACAGGCATATTATTCGGGTCTGCCGTTCCGAGGAAAAATTGGCATTTATCGGTACATGCTCCGCATCGAACGCATATATCCATATAATCTCTAACAGCTTTATTATGGTCCAGTATTTCTTTAAAAACTCCCAACGCTTTATCTTTCCAACCGTCCTGAAGTTTGAACGGAAACCCTAATGCCTCCATATCGTCTTTCTGGGCTTCTATCATATGCTCATATGCCGATGCGCCCGGAACTATTTTGGGAATTGAAATTTTACCGTCCAGAATTGGAACTTTATATTTATTTTTTGGCTTAGCCATACCGTTTATACCTCCGTTTAATTCTTCATAGAATGAATCAAAATTGCAGGTTTATATTATGTAATATATAAATTTATTTTATATTTTTTATATTTAAATGGATAAATCTTTAGCACTAGGCCTGTAATATCTTTCTTCAATTGGATTATCCGCCATATTTCTGGTCGGCGAAAAGAATATGCCGACGAAATGCATTACCTTGCTAAACGGAATATATAATATAAGCAGCATAACCAGCGTGTAATGTATTAAAAATAAAGGGTTTGACGGAATATTGGTAAACTGAAACGTTAAAAGCCCGTTCATATATGGGTCGAGTTGATTATCCACGACGGTTAGAGCATTGGGCGTCAAAACATAATTCAATGACAGTCCGGCTAAACCTATAAGCATTAAAAGAACAAGTATTAAATAATCCTGAAACAGCGATATAAATTTAACCCTTTCTATGACTACTCTTCTCATCAAAAGAAGAAAAAGGGACAGCACCATAACGATACCGCAGACTATTCCTATGCCGACAAATATATTATACCACCACGGCAAAGGATTGGAATAAATAAAATGCCTTAAAAAGTGCATGAATATTAACAGGAAAAACGAAATATGGAAAAGGTATCCGAAAACCCAGGTAGCCTTATTAGATTTAAAAAGGCTTTTGAAGAAAAAAACTTCCCCCAGAACTCTGGCAAATGCTCCGCTCTTTGTTAATGGAGCGGGAGTAAGCATAATTTTAATGGGTTGCGGGGTTACAGCATATTGATATATTCTTAAAACCACAGCTATGACGAATATCAGTCCGACCGTGTATGTAAATAATAAATATATAGCGGTTGTTAGATTAAGAGGCGCCATATTTACTCCCCCCTGAATAAATAAATTATATTAATTTCGGGAGAAGAATAAAATTTCTTCTCCCGTTATTTGTGTACCTATCGCTTAACGAGCCGACAAGATTTACTGCGCGTATTGAATTCTTTAAACGCATCCCGTAGGTTTAGGAAGTCCCGCTATTTTAGCCAATTGTTTGGCAGGCCCTTCGGGAAATAATTCATAGATAAACTTATTCGCTTCTTTTTTGTCCGGTAAATTCTCAAGCGACATAACTTCTTTTGTAAGCGATTTAATAGCAGGGGCAACCTGGAACTGCTGGAAATAATTTCTTATCCATTCGATAAGCTTCCAGTGTTTTTCAGTCAATTCGACATTCTCTGTTTTTGCCAGGACTTCGGCTAGACCTTTATCCCAGTCGCCTAAATTTTGAAGATAGCCTTCGTCGTCCGTTTGAATCTTTTTTCCGTTATAATCTAGTTCAGCCATAAATAAAACCTCCTATAAATTTTAATTAATATTATGTGTGTTTATCAGATCTAAACCATGTCGATATATCCGCACGGACAGCTTTCCGCGCACTTTTTGCATCCGTTGCATGTTTCCAAATGAAATTCGAAATGTTGTCCCTTGGGTAGTTTTTTTACGGCGCTTTGAGAGCAGTATTCGAAACAGCTGCCGCAGTCGAAACACATGCCACAGCTCATGCACCTCTTAGATTCCAGTACGAGTTCGTCAAGACTAAGGTCGTTTAATATCGCGTCAAAATCCTTAACTCTTGCCTGAGGGTCGCGCGACGTTCTTCTCTGTCTTTCGGAGGTTTGAAAATATGCGATATACATATTTTTGCCCTCTCTGTTAACCGCATCTCCGTATTTTATAATTCTTCTTTCATCTTTGATAACCTGCTCTCCGGTCAATTTTTTATGTATGGCGTAAGCCGCATACCTTCCCATGCCGATAGCGTCCGTAACCAATCCGAATTTTAATATATCTCCGCCTGCGAAAACTTTGTCTTCGCCCGCTACAAGGTAATTATCGTCAATTTTTAAAAATTCGTTATTCGGATTTTTAGTTAGATTCTCTAGTCCTTTATAATCTGGTTTCTGTCCGAATGAATAAATAAGAGTATCTAGTTTTAACGTAAGTTCTTGTCCGCCTTCTATAATTATCGGATGCACCCTGCCAGAAGCGTCTTTTTCCGAAAGCTTCATTTTTTTGAGCTTAACCGCGGTTGCTTTGCCGTTTTCCGTAATAATTTCATCTAAGGCGAATAAAAATTCAAATCTAATTCCCTCGGCATTTCCTTCTTTAACTTCGGCGGAACCTTTTTCTTCTATTTCCGAAACATCGTTTAACGTGCCTTTATTATAAATAAACGTTACATTGGCGCCGAGTCTTTTAGCTACCATCCCCGCATCCATAGCGCTGTCGCTTCCGATAACGACGACTTCTTTACCTGCGTCTTTAAGTTCGCCGGAAGCGGCTTTTTGAAGAAACTCTATGCCGGTATAAACATTCGGCGAATCCGCTCCTTTCATATTCATTTTTATAGGCTGGTGCGTTCCTATAGCTACAAAAACAGCGTCAAATTCAGATTTAAGCTTGTCCATGGTTATATCGGCGCCGATATTAACTCCGGTTTTAATTTCTACGCCGAGATTTTTAATGCGTCCGACCTCTGCATCTATAATATCTAAAGGAAGTCTGAAACGCGGAATGCCGTATCTTAAATATCCGCCTGTTTCCGCATATTTTTCAAAAATAGTAACGTTATATCCCCTGATTGCAAGGTGGTATGCGGCAGAAAGCCCTGCCGGTCCGCTTCCTATAACGGCTATTTTCTCTTTTCTCGGAACTTCCGTCAGCTTCTTAAATTGAAGATTATTTTTTATTCCGTAATCTCCCACAAACATTTCTATAGCGTTTATGGCTACAGGTTTATCTTTTTCGCTCCTGTTGCAGGCATCTTCGCACGGATGAGGACACACTCTTCCCGTCGTAGAAGGCAGAGGATTAGACTCCGTAAGCATATAAAACGCCGTTTTGAGAGATTCGTCTATAGGCCTGTCGTAAGATTCGCTCTGCGCTATAAACTGAATATAATCTCTGACTTTAGTTCCGTTAGGACATGTGTCCATACACGGCGGCTTTTTTTCGACGTACTTAGGTCTGAACGGGGATTGAGACATCCCTCCGCCCGTACTTACCGCAATTTTAGCGGGCTTCTTTACTTTTTTTAATTCAAGCATAAGTTTTCCCTTCTTATCTTATATATCGCAAAATATATAATAAATATTATAATATTAATAGATTTTTGAAACAGCGACTAAATGATTGCTATTGGTTTTCCGGCAACGTAAGAAAACTGCCGCCTGCATAACCATAGACAAGCTTTTCGTCATCCATAATTTCCTTTAATGCCCCTTTTATATCGTCTTTAGTCAATCCTTCGCTGGCAAACTCTTTTTCCATCTCTTTGACGATATCTATCGGCTTAAATCTTTTTTTGCCGGCATACTCTTTTACAAGTCCGACAATTTTATCTTCGACTTTTTTCTTTGTTT